>JAPHTL010000054.1 GCA_026193355.1 Rhodospirillales bacterium | reverse complement strand
CCGGATGTTGCTTCCCACCGCATCGAAAACATCGACCGATTCAACGTGGCGCAATTCCCACGGACGGGCGCGGAAGGCGTACGGACGGCTGGTCAGGGCGCCAACGGGGCAAAGGTCGATCAGGTTGCCCGAAAGCTCCGAAGCGATGGCATTACCAACGTAGGTGGTGACTTCCATGTGTTCACCACGCCCGATACCGCCAAGATCCGGCGTTCCCGCCACTTGCGAGGCAAATCGAATGCAGCGTGTGCAATGGATGCAACGGGTCATGGTCCCACGGATCAGGGGGCCGAAATCCTTTTCATCGACGGCCCTTTTCCCCTCATCAAAGCGCCCCTTGTCGATACCGAAGGTCATCGCCTGGTCCTGGAGGTCGCATTCACCGCCCTGATCACAGATCGGGCAGTCGAGAGGATGATTGATCAGGAGGAATTCCATCACGCCCTTGCGGGCCTTGATCACTTTTTCGGAATTCGTGTGGATCACCATGCCATCACCTACAGGCATCGCACAGGACGCCACAAGCTTGGGCGCCTTTTCCATTTCGACAAGGCACATGCGGCAATTGCCGGCGATGGAAAGGCGCTCGTGATAGCAGAATCGCGGGATCTCTATACCGGCCTGTTCACAGGCCTGGATCACCGTCAATCCGGGCGCCACTTCGATTTCGCGGCCATCTATCGTCAGCTTCGGCATTCTCGTCTCCTAGGCCGCCCGTCCACCGGTCGCATCGCGATCGGTGATCCGTTTTTCCATTTCCGGGCGGAACTGCCGTATCAGCCCCTGAATCGGCCAGGCCGCGGCGTCTCCGAGCGCACAGATCGTGTGCCCTTCAACCTGCCGGGTGACCTCTTCCAGCATGTCAATTTCATCGATTGAGGCGCGGCCGTCTGCGATGCGCTCCATCATCCGCCACATCCAGCCGGTTCCCTCGCGGCAGGGCGTGCACTGTCCGCAGCTTTCATGCATGTAGAATTTCGAAAGCCGGGTAATCGCGCGAACGATGTCGGTCTGCTTGTTCATGACGATCACGGCCGCCGTTCCAAGGCCCGAACCTTGTTCGCGAAGACTGTCGAAGTCCATCAAAACCGTTTCGCACTGTTCCTTGTTGAGCAAAGGAACAGAACAACCGCCTGGAATCACCGCAAGCAGGTTGTCCCAACCGCCCACGACGCCGCCGCAATGCTTTTCGAGGATCTCCTTGAGCGGAACGCTCATCTCCTCTTCGAAGGTGCAGGGATTGTTCACGTGTCCGGAAACGCAAAACAGTTTCGTCCCGGTATTGTTTTGGCGGCCAAGCCCTGCGAACCAGGCGCCGCCGCGACGACAGATGGTCGGCGAAACGGCAATGGATTCGACGTTGTTGACCGTGGTTGGGCAGCCGTAAAGACCGACGCCCGCAGGGAAAGGCGGCTTCATGCGCGGCTGCCCCTTCTTTCCCTCGAGGCTTTCGATCAATGCGCTTTCCTCGCCGCAAACATAGGCGCCCATGCCACGATGGACATAAACATCCATGTCCCAGCCGGAACCGCATGCGTTCTTGCCGAGCAGCCCTGCTTCGTAGGCTTCGTCGATGGCCGCCTGCAACACTTCCGCCTCGCGATAGAACTCTCCGCGAATATAGATGTATGCCGTATTCGCCCCAATGGCGAAACCGGCGACCAGACAGCCCTCGACCAGCTTGTGGGGTTCGTTGCGGATGATCTCGCGATCCTTGCAGGTGCCGGGTTCGCCTTCATCCGCGTTGACCACCAGATAATGGGGGCGACCGTCGGACTCCTTGGGCATGAACGACCATTTGAGACCGGTGCCGAAGCCCGCGCCACCACGGCCCCGCAAGCCCGATTCCTTGACCTGACCGATGATCCAGTCGCGCCCCTTGGCGAGAATGTCCTTCGTTCCGTCCCAGTCGCCGACCGACCGTGCGGCCTCAAGCCCCCTGCCCCTGAAGCCGTAGATGTTCTGGAAGATGCGATCCTGATCCTTGAGCATCACTTACCCTTCCCGGCTTTTGGCGGCGCGACCTGGTCCTTCAGGGTCGTCAAACCGCCGGAGGGTTCACAACCGGTCCTGTCGATCTGTGGTCCCGGCGCCGGGCTTTCACCCTTGGCAAGGGCGGCGAAGACCTTTCCGGCGCTCTTTTCATCGAGATCCTCGAAGTAATCGTCGTTGACCTGCATCATCGGCGCATTGACGCAAGCGCCAAGGCATTCAACCTCGCTGAGCGTAAACTGGCCGTCGTCCGATGTTTGTCCGAAGCCAATCCCAAGGGTTTCCTCGGCGGCTTTGACAACCTTGTCCGACCCGCGAATCCAGCACGAAATGTTGGTGCAGATCTGGACGTGGTTTCTACCGACGGGCTTCAGGTTGTACATGGTGTAGAAATTGGCCACCTCGTAGACCTTGATCGGCGGCATATCGAGCATTTCGGCGATGTAATCCATGGCCGCGCGCGGCAGCCAGCCATCATTCTGACGCTGGGCAAGATCCAGAAGCGGCATTACCGCGCTCGCCTGACGGCCTTTGGGGTATTTCGCAATAACCCGGTCGGCTTCCTTCAGGTTGGATTCGCTAAAGGCGAAAGTCGCAGGCTGCCCCATTTCTCCTGTCCGTGCTGTCATCGGTCGATCTCGCCGAAAACGATATCGAGAGAGCCGATATTGGCCACAACGTCGGCAAGCATATGCCCCTTGCTAAGAAAATCGAGCGCCTGTAGATGCGCGAAACCGGGCGCCCGGATCTTGCAGCGGTAGGGCTTGTTGGTGCCGTCCGCGACAAGGTAAACGCCAAATTCGCCCTTGGGCGCCTCAACCGCCGTATAGGTCTCGCCCGCCGGAACATGGACGCCTTCCGTATACAGCTTGAAATGATGGATAAGCGCTTCCATCGACCGTTTCATGTCTGCACGGGATGGCGGTGCAAATTTCTTGTCCGTCGATATGACGGGGCCTTCGGGCATGTCATTCAGGCACTGCTGGATCAGCTTCGTGCTTTCCCGCATTTCAAGCATCCGGATCAGATACCGATCATAGCAATCGCCGTGCTTGCCGACGGGAATGTCGAAATCGAGCTTGTCGTATACCTCGTAAGGCTGTGACTTGCGAAGATCCCAGGGAATACCGGAAGCCCTGAGGTTGGGTCCGGTGAATCCCCAGTCCATGGCTTGTTCGGCGTTGATGATGCCGATATCGACCGTCCGTTGCTTGAAGATGCGGTTTTCCGTCAAAAGGGTTTCGATATCGTCGATGACCTTCGGGAATCGCTCCGACCATGCGTAGATATCCTCGGCCAGCCCGGCAGGCATATCCTGGGACACGCCGCCAACGCGATAGTAGGCCATGTGCATGCGTGCGCCGCACACCCTTTCGCAGAACTCCATCAGGTACTCGCGTTCCTCGAACCCCCAGAGAAACGGCGTCATGGCGCCAACGTCCATGGCGTAGGACGTAATGTTCAGGATGTGGTTAAGGATACGACCGATTTCCGCATAGAGGGTGCGGATGTACTGCCCACGCAGCGGAACCCCGACACCGGCCAGCTTTTCCGCAGCCAGAACGAAGGCGTGCTCCTGGTTTTGCGGCGCAACGTAGTCAAGGCGATCGAAGTACGGAACGCACTGGTGATAGGTCTTGTTCTCGATCAGCTTCTCGGTGCCGCGGTGAAGCAATCCGATATGCGGATCGGCGCGTTCAATCAATTCACCGTCCAGTTCAAGAACCAGTCGGAGAACGCCGTGCGCAGCCGGGTGCTGCGGGCCGAAATTGAGGTTGTAGTTCTGGATACGGGTCTCAGCCATCAGGCGTCCTCCCCACTCTGTTTATCGGCCTTTTCGTCACCGGGCAGAACATGCGTCATGCCTTCCCAGGGGCTGAGGAAGTCGAACGCACGGAAATCCTGGGTCAGCTTGACGGGTTCGTAGACGACGCGTTTCTGTTCGTCGTCGTAGCGAAGTTCCACATGCCCCGTCAGGGGGAAGTCCTTCCTGAGCGGGTGGCCCTCAAAACCGTAATCGGTAAGAATCCGGCGAAGGTCCGGGTGCCCGTCGAACATGATTCCGTACATGTCCCATGCCTCGCGCTCCCACCATCCGGCGGAGGAAAAAAGCGCCGTCGCCGAAGGAACGGTCAGGCTCCCGTCCGTTGTCGTCCTGACGCGGATCCGCATGTTGTGAGTCAGGCTGAGGAGGTGATAGACGACGTCGAAGCGCTCGTCCCGTTCGGGATAGTCGGCGCCGCAGACATCAAGGAGTATCTTGAACTGGCAATTGGCGTCGTCGCGCAGGAAGCTGAGAACCTTGAGGATCGACTCCCTTCGCACGGAGAGGGTTAACTCACCGAACGCGACTTCCGATTTAAGAACCCCTTGCGGCAACGCGCCAGCGATGAGTTCTCCCAAGTCTGCAAGGGCTGCCGTCATGATTTTCCGCCCGCTTTTCTCATTACCGCCACAAGGTGCCTGTACGGCGAATTTTTTTCTGCAATTGCAGGACTCCGTAGATCAGCGCCTCCGCCGTCGGCGGACAACCGGGAACGTAAACATCAACCGGCACGACCCTGTCGCATCCACGCACGACCGAATAGGAATAATGGTAATAGCCGCCACCATTCGCGCATGATCCCATTGAAATCACGTAGCGCGGTTCGGCCATCTGGTCATAGACCTTGCGAAAAGCCGGGGCCATCTTGTTCGTCAGGGTGCCTGCCACGATGATCACATCCGATTGACGCGGACTGGGCCGTGGGACCACGCCGAAGCGATCCAGATCGTAGCGGCTCATATACGCGTGCATCATCTCGACGGCGCAACAGGCCAGACCGAAGGTCATCGGCCACATCGATCCGGTCCGCGCCCAGTTGACAACCTTGTCGAGGTTGGCGAGGACAAACCCCCTGTCGCTCAGCTCTTGGGTGACATTCCGGAGAATGGCGTCCTGTTCGGGGCCGGGTGGCAGCAACGGGACGGCGTTATCGCTTACTCCCAATCCAGGGCTCCTTTCTTCCACTCATAGATGAAGCCAATGGTGAGAACCCCAAGGAAGACCACCATGGACCAGAAACCGAACACCCCGATTTCCCCGAGCGAAACAGCCCAGGGGAAAAGGAAAGCCACTTCCAGGTCGAATATGATGAACAGGATCGCGACGAGATAGAAACGAACATCAAACCTGCCACGGGAATCGCCAAAGGCATCAAAACCGCATTCGTAAGCATCGTTCTTTTCGGTATCCGGGCGCTGGCTGGCGACAATGAAGGATGCCGTCACCATGATCACGGAAATCGCAATAGCGATACCAAGAAAGATCAGGATTGGGAGGTATTCCCGAAGCAATTCATCCATTTCGACGCTCCACAGCCCTTCGGCTTGACGGTACGATCAACAACCAGCCGCGACCAGCGACAAACCTACTGCATATATATATACGCAAGCGCCGCGAATCAGTTGTTAATTTTCAGGCTAAACATATACGAGGTTCAAGAGGGTAAGGGAAAAAAGCTCTTCGAAAACCGCAACCCACCCCTGCGTGATCGTAAATGGCCCGTAAATCGCGCGGAACAAGCCTCGCCCCACCCCCTTGTAGGCAGGGCGCATCAAGAACAAAAGTGGGGAAGGAAATGGCGGGAGTGACGGGACTCGAACCCGCGACCTCCGGCGTGACAGGCCGGCGCTCTAACCAACTGAGCTACACCCCCGTGGGGAAACGCCATAAAAATCAAGATGTTAACGTCATCTCCATCTCAATGGTGTGCACCTTATAATCTGCCTCAGACCCCTTTGCAAGAGTGTTTATGCCACAATTACCGCCACTTAAATTCAACGGCATGCCACCAGGCATTTTCACGGCAGACGATGGGGCAAACCCGGATGGATCAGGCCAACAGGTATGACCACCTTTTCCGATTCTAACGGTGCATTCCTTAGCCATTCACAGCAACAGGGATGAATGGTGGGCGGTGACGGGTTCGAACCGCCGACATCCTGCGTGTAAAGCAGGCGCTCTACCAGCTGAGCTAACCGCCCGATTGTCGCCCGTAACCTTGAGCGCACTTCCATATAAACCGTTGCGCGTAGCGCGCCAATACCACTTGAGAAGCAAACCGGAAAAAAGAATGCCGGTCAGGTATTCACCCAACCGGCATTCTGATCTTTGGAATCGAAAGAACGCTTAGTTGACGGCGTCCTTCAGACCCTTGCCAGCCTTGAACTTCGGCTGTTTGGAGGCGGGAATCTTGATTTTCTCGCCCGTACGCGGATTACGGCCCTCAGAAGCGGCGCGATTGGCGACACTGAAGGTTCCGAAACCTACGAGGCGAACTTCGCCACCCTTTTTAAGGGCTCCGGTAATCGAATCAAAAACACCGTCTACCGCCTTGGCGGCATCGGCTTTCGAAAGACCGGCGCTGGTCGCGACGGCTGCAACGAGATCATTTTTATTCACAGTAGGCCCCCTCTGCAAAAAAACTGGAAGGATTTGCAATAGTGCAAAGTCTGAGAGTGCGGGAGTTTAGATCGTTGCAAACGATGCCGTCAATCACGTACATCGCTATTTTCCTAGGTTTTTGGCGTTTTTCAGGCGTTTTTTTGTGGATAAAACCTTGATCAGGAACGGGATGTTTCACTTCATCGTTTGTTGATGAAAAACGGGCGGAAAGATTGCGCTTCCCGCCCGTAATAAAGTCACCCTGCCGACCTTGTGTTGACAGCGGTCAGTGGGTTGTCACCGTAACGTCTTCACCTGCACCGCCGGCGGCAACCGATTTATCGGCAATCGCTTCGTCCTCCTCGTCCCATTCGATGGGTACCAGCGGAGAGACAAGGGCATTCTTCAGAACCTCATCAACCGTTGCAACGGGGATGATCTTCATTCCGCGTTTGACGTTATCAGGAATTTCCACCAGATCCTTTTCATTGTCCTTGGGGATCAGGACCAGCTTGATCCCCCCACGAAGCGCAGCCAGAAGCTTTTCCTTAAGGCCGCCGATCGGCAACACCCGTCCACGAAGCGTAATCTCGCCCGTCATCGCGACATCCTTGCGGATCGGTATGCCGGTCAGAACGGAAACGATCGAAGTCACCATGCCCACACCGGCCGAGGGGCCGTCCTTGGGCGTCGCGCCTTCGGGAACGTGAACGTGGATATCCTTTGTTTTGAAAACCGTCGGCTTGACGCCAAAGCTGGCGGCCCGCGAATGAACGAAGGACCGCGCCGCCTGAATGCTTTCCGTCATCACATCGCCGAGTTTGCCGGTGTGCTTTATGCCGCCCTTGCCCGGAAGCATCACGGATTCAATGGAAAGCAATTCGCCCCCCACTTCCGTCCATGCCAGGCCGGTGACAACGCCGACAAGGTCGTCTTCCTCCGCCACGCCAAAGCGGAACTTGCGGACACCGGCATATTTCTCGAGATTTCGGCTGGTCAGTTTAACGCTTTGCGTTCCTTCACGGACGATCTCGGTCACACCCTTGCGGCAAAGATTTGCGATCTCGCGTTCAAGGCTACGGACGCCGGATTCGCGCGTGTAATAACGGATCAGATCGCGGAGTGCGCCGTCCGAAATGGACCACTCTCCTTTCTTCAGGCCAGCCGCTTCCGTTTGCTTGTCGATCAGGTGGCGACGGGCGATTTCGACTTTCTCGTCTTCCGTATAACCAGAAATCCTGAGCATCTCCATGCGGTCCAGCAGCGGCGCCGGCATACGCAGGGTATTGGCCGTGCACACGAACATCACATCGGACAGGTCATAATCGACCTCAAGATAGTGGTCGCTGAAGCTGTTGTTCTGCTCGGGATCCAGAACCTCAAGCAGCGCCGAAGCCGGATCGCCACGCCAGTCATTGCCCATCTTGTCCAACTCATCGAGAAGGAACAACGGATTGGACGTCTTCGCCTTTTTCATCCCCTGGATGACTTTTCCGGGCATGGATCCGATATAGGTGCGCCTGTGGCCGCGAATTTCCGCCTCGTCACGAACACCGCCAAGGGACATCCGCACGAAGTTGCGGCCGGTCGCGCGTGCAATCGATTTGCCGAGTGACGTCTTGCCAACGCCAGGAGGACCGACGAGGCAGAGGATCGGCCCCTTCACCTTGTTGGTTCTCTGCTGAACCGCAAGATATTCGAGAATCCGCTCCTTGACCTTCTCAAGGCCGAAGTGGTCGGCATTGAGGATCGTTTCCGCAAGCTTGATGTCTTTCTTGACCTTGGAGCGCTTCTTCCAGGGAATGTTGAGCAGCCAGTCGAGGTAGTTGCGAACGACCGTCGCCTCGGCGGACATGGGGCTCATGGAGCGAAGCTTTTTCACTTCCGCCAGAGCCTTTTCCCGGGCTTCCTTGGTCAACTTCGTCGCGGCGATCCGTTCCTCGATCTCCGTAGCCTCGTCGCGTCCCTCTTCGCCCTCGCCCAGTTCCTTCTGGATGGCCTTGAGCTGTTCGTTCAGGTAGTACTCGCGCTGGGTCTTTTCCATCTGGCGCTTGACGCGATTGCGGATCTTCTTCTCAACCTGGAGAACGCCGATTTCGCCTTCCATGAAGGAGTAGACGCGCTCAAGCCGCTCGGCGACGCTCGGGACTTCAAGCAGGTCCTGCTTTTCCGAGATCTTAAGGGCCAGATGCGATGAAATCGTATCGGCAAGCTTTGTCGGCTCTTCGATTTGATTAATCGAAACAAGCACTTCTGGCGGAATCTTCTTGTTGAGCTTTATATACTGCTCAAACTGGCTAACAACGGAACGCGACAGGGCTTCAAGCTCACGCCCCTCATCCTCGCCTTCCTCGATGTTTTCCGCGACGGCCTCGAAAAAGGAATCATTCTCCGTGTAGCGGAGAATGCGCGCACGATGCCCGCCCTCGACAAGGACCTTTACCGTACCGTCGGGAAGCTTGAGCAACTGAAGAACAGTGGAAACCGTTCCCACCGTGTAAATGTCGTCCTTGTCCGGATCGTCCTGGGCGGCATCCTTCTGGGCGATCAAAAGGATCTGCTTGTCGTCCTTCATGACATCTTCAAGGGCGCGCACAGATTTGTCGCGGCCGACGAAAAGCGGAACGATCATATGCGGAAAGACAACGATATCCCGGAGGGGAAGGACCGGATAGGTCTCGCTTTTCTTTGTTTCCACTTGGTTATCCTTTTTCAGTCTTACGTTGCCCTGCCTGCGCCATGTTACGGCGGTCAGGGCCTGTGTTTCTCGCCCCTAAGATTTGGCTTCTTCTACCACTTCTTTCAAGGGGCCGGACGATCATGGATCAAAGACAACCCAAAAATGGTCGAGTTACAAGCGTAACCTCGCCACAAGATCTGGCCAAATATCCCAGGAGGTCGACAACGTGTTCAGGCGCTGCTTTCTACATCGCCTTTACGGTCGGCATAAATATAGAGGGGCTTCCCGCGGCCTTCCGCAACTTCCTTGTTGACGACAACTTCTTCAACGCCGTCAAGACCAGGAAGTTCGAACATGGTTTCGAGAAGGATGCTCTCGAGGATGGAGCGCAAACCACGCGCACCGGTCTTCCGTTCGATCGCTTTCTTGGCGATACCCTTTAGCGCGCCATCGGTGAACTTGAGGCGCACATCCTCCATCTCGAAAAGACGCTGGTATTGTTTGACCAGCGCATTTTTCGGCTTGCTCAGAATCTCGATCAGGGCGCTTTCGCTCAGATCATTGAGAGTCGCGAGAACGGGTACCCGGCCGACGAACTCAGGTATCAGGCCGAATTTGAGAAGATCTTCGGGTTCCACGCTCTTGAGAATTTCGCCCGTCTTGCGATCTTCCGGCGCCTTGACGTCTGCGCCGAAACCGATGGCCGCGCCACGACCGCGCTGCGAAATGATTTTCTCAAGCCCGGCGAACGCTCCGCCGCAAATGAAAAGGATGTTCGTCGTATCCACCTGCAGGAATTCCTGCTGGGGATGTTTGCGTCCACCCTGGGGAGGAACGCTGGCGACCGTTCCCTCCATGATCTTCAGCAACGCCTGCTGAACGCCTTCACCGGAAACGTCCCGTGTAATGGAGGGGTTATCGGATTTGCGCGAAATCTTGTCGACCTCGTCGATATAGACAATGCCACGCTGCGCGCGCTCGACATTGTAATCGGCGGCCTGCAACAGTTTGAGGATGATGTTTTCCACGTCCTCGCCCACATAGCCCGCCTCGGTCAGCGTCGTTGCATCAGCCATGGTGAACGGCACATCAATGATCCGCGCCAGCGTCTGGGCCAGCAGCGTCTTGCCGCAACCGGTCGGCCCCATCAGGAGGATGTTGGATTTTGCCAGTTCAACATCGCTGGCCTTCTTGCCGTGGCTCAGCCGTTTGTAGTGGTTGTGCACGGCAACGGACAGGACGCGCTTCGCATGTTCCTGCCCGATGACGTAATCGTCCAGGACATTGCAGATGTCGACCGGCGTAGGAACACCGTCACTCGAATTGATCAGGTTGCTCTTGTGCTCTTCGCGGATGATATCCATGCAAAGCTCTACGCATTCATCACAGATGAATACCGTGGGCCCTGCAATCAGTTTGCGGACCTCATGCTGACTCTTTCCGCAGAACGAGCAGTAGAGGGTGTTCTTTGAATCACCGCCGCTGGACTTGCTCATTTTCTCTCCGTTGGGTAGCCGGTCACCCCGCAAACAGAAACCTTAACCGCTTGCATCGTGCTCACACAATCATAAATAGGGACGCGGCGCATACGCACCAACCCTTAAAAGACGATGGGGGAACACCCGTTAAACTGGGGTTAATCCCGGCTTTCCTCGCCTTCTTTTTCCGAATTCTCGTCATTCTCAGATGGAGGGCGGCTGTAGACAACCTCGTCGATAAGACCGAAATCCACAGCATCTTCAGGTGACAGGAAGCGGTCACGCTCCACCGCGTCTTCAATGTCCTTGATGTCCTGCCCCGTGTGTTCAACGTAAATGTTGTTGAGCCTCGAGCGGAGGGAGAGGATCTCCCTGGCGTGAATTTCGATATCCGTCGCCTGCCCCTGGAACCCGCCAGAAGGTTGATGGACCATGATCCGGGCATTGGGAAGCGCATACCGCTTGCCTTTCGTACCGGCGGTCAACAGCAGCGATCCCATCGAGGCCGCCTGCCCTATACAAACCGTCGAAACATCGGGGCGGATATAACGCATGGTGTCGTAGATCGCCAAACCGGATGTAACGATGCCGCCCGGAGAGTTGATGTAGAAAGAAATATCCTTGGTCGGATTTTCCGCCTCAAGAAACAACAGTTGCGCGCAAATGACGCTGGAGACGGCATCATTGACCCCGCCAGTGAGGAAGATGATCCGCTCCTTCAGAAGGCGCGAATAGATATCATAGGCTCGCTCACCCCTGTTGGTGGTCTCGATGACCATGGGGATCAAGCTG
>JAPHTL010000118.1 GCA_026193355.1 Rhodospirillales bacterium | reverse complement strand
GCGCAAGGCGTTCCTCGAGGATGGCGAACGCCTCGTCCCAGCTTATTTTCTCGAACCCGCCAGCGCCTCGTTCCGCCCCATCCTTGCGTTTGAGGGGGTTGAGCAGCCGCGCCGGGGAATACTGTTTCATGATGCCCGAGGCCCCCTTGGCGCAGATAACGCCGTTGTTCAGGGGGTGGTCTGGATTGCCCTCGATATAACGGATTTCGCCGTCGCGCAGCGTCACCTTGATGCCGCAGCGACATGCGCACATGTAACAGGTGGTCGTCTTGACCTCGTTCCGTGACTCGCCGGCTTCTTTGGAATTCATGGAATCAACCAATGTTCTGCCTCTGCGTGTGTTGACGTCTTTTCGTCGCCGGGGCCAGATCCCTGTTGCCGCATGTTCACCGCAGCATGGGAAAGCGGTGTTCAGCAGTCAATTAAGCATTTTCTAATGCATCGCAAACGGAAAATCTAACAACAATTCAGGATTGTGTGTAACCGACTGTAACAAGTGGAAAAACAGAGCATACGCGAAAATGCAGGTCGGTGCATGTCGTGGTTTTCAAGGAAGGCCCCCGACAAGGCGCTTGACCAGAGGGCCCTGTGCATGCGGCACTGATGCCATGACCGCAGCGCAACTGGCACTTTTCTCCCTGCTCGGCGTCACCCTGTTTCTTTTTGTATGGGGGCGCTGGCGTTACGATGTGGTTGCGCTGGTCTCCCTGATGACGGCTGTGCTGCTCGGGCTGGTCCCGGCCGAAGGCGCATTCGCCGGCTTTGGACACCCCGCAACGATTACGGTCGCAGCGGTTCTTGTGATCAGCCGGGCACTCGCCAATACCGGCGTTGTCGATCTTGCCTCCCGCATTGTCACACCGCTGAGCCGCTTTCCCTCCGCACATATCGGGGCGCTTTCGGGGGTCGGGGGGCTTCTGTCGGCATTCATCAACAATGTCGGCGCGCTGGCCCTGCTCATGCCGGTGGCGGTGCAAACGGCCGTCAAGGCGGGCCGATCACCGGGCATGGTCCTGATGCCGCTGTCTTTCGGCACGATTCTGGGCGGCCTCGCCACGCTGATCGGCACACCGCCCAACATCATCGTTGCCGCCATTCGTCAGGATTCCCTTGGCGATGCTTTTGGCATGTTCGACTTCACCCCTGTCGGCGGCACGGTCGCCCTGTGCGGCGTTCTTTTCGTCTCGCTCATCGGCTGGCGGCTCATACCGGCCGAACGCAGGCGGCGTTCACCGCACCAGGACCTTCTCGACATCGAAGACTATGTCGCAGAAGCACGGATCGGACGAAAGTCCAAAATGGTCGGCAAGACCCTGAAGGATTTCTTTCCGATATTTGATGAACATGATGTTCTGGTGGTCGGCATGGCGCGCCGCCGCAAGCGCTATCCCCGGGTTCGTGTCAGCGAGCCGCTCAGGGGCGATGACATTCTGATCCTTGAGGGTGGCCCGGAGGACCTTGATCGCTGCATGGCGGCGCTCGGCCTGAAATTTGTCGGGACGGAAGGCACGAAAGCCAGCCTTCTCAGCACCGGCGATATCGGGATCGTCGAGGCGGTCGTCGTCGGGGATTCGACGCTTGATGGCCGCACGGCGGGAAGCCTTCGCCTGCAACACAGGTTTGGCGTCAATCTTCTCGGCGTCTCCCGTCAGGGGCGCCCCCACCGCGATCGCCTGCGCGCCTTTCAGTTCCGCATCGGCGACATCGTTATGCTGCATGGCGAGACGGAGCGGCTGAACGAGGCGGTTTCCACGCTCGGCCTTCTGCCCCTGACCGGGCGCGGCCTTCAGGTCGGGTTGCGCGGCCGGGCCAGCATGGCGGTGGCGATTTTTATTTCCGCCGTGGCGGCCGCCGCCTTTGGTGTTCTGCCATTCCCCATAGCGCTCGGCATAGCGGCGGTGGCGATGGTTTTGCTGAACGCGGTGCCGTTGCGTGAAATGTATACGACCGTCGACTGGCCGGTAATTGTCCTGCTGGGGGCGATGATTCCGATCGGTGGGGCCTTGCAAACGACAGGGGCCGCAGATGTTCTTCTCGATGCGCTGTTCGGGGTATCGTCGACGGTGACGCCTGCGGTGGTGATGGTCCTGATCCTTGTTGTGACCATGACCCTTTCCGACGTTCTGAACAATGCGGCGACTGCGGTGGTCATGGCCCCCATCGCCATCGGCGCCGCCGATCGGCTGGGGGTCAGCGCGGATCCCATGCTGATGGCGGTTGCCGTCGGCGCTTCCTGCGCCTTTCTTACCCCGATCGGACATCAGAACAACGCCCTGATCCTGGGGCCAGGCGGCTACGCCTTCGGCGATTACTGGCGGATCGGTCTTCCGCTGGAGATCCTGATTGTTGCCGTATCGGTGCCGATGATCCTGTGGGTCTGGCCGTTCTAGATTTCGGACTTCTTTCCCGGTTTCCGGGAAAGTTCCCCATTCCCCGACAACATCACGGCGATGGGGCGGGTTTCAGGGAAATTCGCGCAGACGATCATCAGGGCGACGGTTATGGGAACGCAGATGAACATGCCGACGACGCCCCAGACATTCCCCCACAACGCCAGCGAAAGCAGAACGATCAGCGGGCTGATGTTCAGCGAACGTCCCATCATGCGTGGTTCCAGAAGATTGCCGATGGCGAACTGCACCGCGCCCAGTGAAATGATGACAATGATCGCGGGGATGGTTGTGTCGAACTGTACAAGGGCGAGCAGTGCTGGAAAAGTCGTGGCGACAAGGGAGCCGATTGTCGGGATGTAGTTGAGAAGAAAGATAATAAAGGCCCAGAAGGCCGCGTAGTCGACGCCGACGAGTAAAAGAATTCCGTAAGCGATCGCTCCGGTCAGAAGACTGGTCAGCGTCTTGATCCAGAGATAGGCCTGGATGTCCTCCTGAATGTGACCGAGGATCTCACGGGTTTTTCTTTCCTTGTCCCTGTTGGTGAACAGGTGGGTCAGCTTCTGGTCGAAGGTGCGCTGTTCGATCAGCAGAAACAGCACATAGATCAGAATGATGCCCGCGTTGCCCGCCAGACTGGTCAGTGAGCCCGCCACCTCGCCGATCATCGAAGTAACGTTCACCTGTTCGACAATCTGGGCGACGTTGGGAATTTCCGTAAACCCGGCGAACTTCGCCGCCGCGGTCATCAGCCGTTCAAGGTTGTCCTGATAGCCCGGCGCCGCCTTGGTGACCTGCGCGACATTGTTGCTGATCATTTCGACGAGGCCGGCAAGAATGGCGGAAACCGTCAATACCGACGCCGTCATGCTCGCCCAGCCCGGCAAGTGCACAATCCGCCCGTAGGCCAGCGCCAGCGCATTGAGCAGGTACCAGATGAATATCGCGATCACCAGCGGGATCAGCAGGGTTTTGGCGAACACAAGGGCGCTCAGAACCAATGCGGCGGTTCCAAGGGTGATGAGGGCGTATGCGGATCTGGGCAGCGTCACGATACATACTCTTGTGCAATTGCCGGGGTGCCGTTTACGGCGCGCCTTCCGTTAAGGTTTACCCCAACCCCAGGCCGGAGCAAAGTGGCTTCACATGCGTACGCGCATGGGAATCCGCCCGCCTTCCAAGGGGTTCATCGTGCGTCTTTGGGCTTTTGAAGCGTATGAACCATGCTATCATGCAGGTCGTTTCGGGTGACGGACACCTTCGCATATGCGCCCTCGGGCAGCGGTTCCGTTTTCTGAAGCCCTGAAAACAAGAAAGACAACGAAAGTAAAGATGAGGGAACCTGAAAGCCAGGTAAGCTATGAGTTGCTGATCCTGTCGCGGGGCCGCTGGCAGACGT
>JAPHTL010000007.1 GCA_026193355.1 Rhodospirillales bacterium | reverse complement strand
GGCGCCGGAACCGACAGGGCGGCAGGTATTGCTGAAGGTTGGCTCCTGTGGGGTATGCCACAGCGATGTTCACCTCTGGGAAGGGCACTTCGATCTGGGCGGAGGGCAAAAACTGGACTTGGCCCACTCGCTCAAGCTTCCGCATACGCTGGGGCATGAGGTTGCCGGAACGGTTGTCGCAGCTGGCCCCGACGTTGTCGGCGCAAAGGCAGGAGATCGCCGGGTCGTTTACCCCTGGGCCGGATGTGGTGAGTGCCCGACCTGCGCTGCGGGGAACGAACACCTGTGCGGGCGGCCACTCGCCCTGGGCACCGCAATCGACGGCGGTTTCAGCGACCACGTCCTGATCAGGGATGAAAAGTACCTCATCGATTTTACCGGAATACCGGAGGCGCTGGCCTGCACCTACGCCTGCTCGGGGCTGACCGCGTATAGCGCATTGAAAAAGGCCGGGGCCGTCGGAGAGGGATCACCCCTCGTCATCATCGGCGCAGGTGGCGTCGGCCTTGCAGCGATTCGTCTGGCGAAAACCGTCTGCGGGGTTTCCCCGATTGTGGCGGAAATCGACAAGGGAAAATGGGACACCGCCCAGAAGGCGGGAGCCCAGGATGTGATCGACCCCTCCGATCCGTCAAGCCGGAAAGCCTTCATGAAAGCCACGGGCGGAGCGGCCACGGTCATTGATTTCGTCGGCGCCCAACCGTCGGCCGAATTCGGAATGGGGATTCTGCGCAAGGGAGGGGAATTGATCGTCGTCGGCCTCTTTGGCGGCGCCATCAACCTGTCTCTGCCGATGCTGCCCCTGAAGGCGATATCGCTAAGGGGATCCTATGTCGGCTCCCTGCAGGAAATGAAAGAGCTTGTCGCCCTTGCGCAGGCGGGAAACCAGTCGGACATTCCGGTAAGCGTGCGCCCGCTGGGCGAAGCGCAGGACGCCCTGGACGCCCTGAGAAAAGGAAACGTCATCGGCCGGTCGGTACTGCAGCCCTGAGCGTTCATCGCGATCCGAGGTGCGCCTCGCTTCAGCGCATCTCCGGGGGAATGATGCAGACCGGGATCGGAACCATCTTGTGCTGATTGGCGCGATTGAGGCGGCGATAGATTTCCAGCACCTGTTTCTGGCGCGATGAAATCCCTGCCTCGTCGCCGTCGAACTCCATGGCCCATTCCAGCTCCGGATAGGACGCGCCGATCTGGTCTTCGTCTGTGCGGTCGTCCTCCCACAGGCCATCAGTCGGCGGGGCCTTCATGATCGATTCGATAACGCCCAGCTCCTGCCCCACAGCGTAGACCTCCGACTTGTTCAGGTCTGCGATAGGGCTGAGGTCCACGCCGCCATCGCCGTATTTCGTGAAAAACCCGATGCCGAAGTCCTCCACCTTGTTGCCCGTTCCCACCACCAGAAGATTTGACAGCGCCGCGAAATAATAAAGGGTCGCCATGCGCAGCCGCGCGCGCGTATTGACCAGGGGCATCTCGAACGTCGATGCCGACGGATTTCCGGGCAGGGCGGCAATCATCCCGTCGAAAACGCCGGAGAGATCGACCTCGACCCTTTTGACATTCGGATACTGGGCCATAAGGCAATCGATGTGTTCACGCGCCCGTGTCACCTGTTCCTTCCTTTGGTGGATGGGCATTTCCACGCAGGTAAGCGGCAAGCCCGTCCGCGCCGCCAATGTCGACGACACCGCTGAATCGATTCCACCGGACACACCTACGACAAAGCCGCCCACACCGGCCTTCTCCGCATAATCCTCCATCCAGCCGACGATGTGCGCCGCCACCTTCACAGTATTCATACCGCCTTCAATCCTCAGTCCAGCTTCCATGCTTTCCAGGTGATCTGACAGTTCGCATCACCGGCCACGTCGGCAACGCCTTCGGCGTTCTTGCCTTCCGCCTTGCCCGTCACCTTGACGAACACGTGGCTTCCCTGGGCGAAGGTCCTGATCGTCCCATCGGCATCAATCGTTCCCGACATATATCCGAGGCCTGTATCGGAACCATGCTGGATTTGGCCGCTGATTTTTCCGCTCTCAATCGTCACCGGGTCTCCAATGGCCAGATTGCACGGCCCGGCGCCGGAGGCAACTTTCCATTGCCACTGGCCATTGAACTTGTCAACGCCCGAGCCCTGGGCAAACCCCGCCCCGATGTGGACGG
>JAPHTL010000064.1 GCA_026193355.1 Rhodospirillales bacterium | reverse complement strand
AATCCCGTCATTCCATGATCCCCTTGGCGGTGAGGATTTCACCCAGCGCGGCCATGGCCTGTTGCCACAGGTGCGCCGCCTTCGCTTCCTCGGCCACGCGGGGATCGGGCCGACGATCACGCCGGATCGCCGCGCCCAGCACCCGGATATGGTGCGCGCCCAGACGCCCGGCCTTTCGCAGGGCCATCACCGCGCGATAGATGTCGTCGGGGTCGCAGGGCCGTGGCTTTTCGGAAAGATTGGCGCGGACCCTTGCGCCATCGGTGCGCGCGCGCTGGCACGCCACGTACCAAAGCCAGGCTTCCTCGGCGTTGGCGAAGGGGTGGGCAAAGGGATGGATCGGGCCGCAGGAAAGCGGCCGTTGGACGCGGTTGGTGCGCCTCATCGTTGGACCTCCGTCATTGGTGTTTGTTACCGGGTATTGGAACAAAGCGTGAACACTGATAATATGGGGGACGGTGGACTGTCAAGGGGAATATGTATATATTCCTAATGCAATCCTATCGGGATGGGAGGACAATCGCCCCATGCTCAAGCACAGGGACGTATGGCGCGCCATCGACAGGCTGGCCGAGGCCCACGGCATGTCGCCGTCGGGGCTGGCGCGGCGCGCGGGTCTGGACCCCACCACCTTCAACAAATCCAAACGCAACACGCGCGAGGGCAAGCAACGCTGGCCCAGCACCGAAAGCATCGCCAAGATCCTCGACGCCACCGGCGCGACGATGGCCGAGTTCCTGACCTTCATCGATGGCGAGGGCGGCACGGTGCGCAACATCCCCGTCATCGGGTTCGCGCGTGCGGGCAAGGGCGGGCATTTCGACGATGCGGGCTATCCCACCGGCGCGGGGTGGGACGCCATCCCCTTTCCCGACGTGGGCGATCCGCACGCCTATGCGCTGGAGATCACCGGCGACAGCATGGAGCCCATCTATCGCGACGGGGATACGGTCATTGTTTCCCCCGCATCCAGCCTGCGGCGCGGCGATCGCGTGGTCGTGCGTACGCAATCGGGCGAGGTGCTGGCCAAGACGCTGAAGCGGCGCACGGCGTCCTCCGTCGTGCTTGAATCGGTCAACGCGGGGCACGATGACATCACCATTCCGCTGGCCGAAGTGGACTGGATCGCGCGCATCGTCTGGGCCAGCCAGTAGCGCGATTTCACACCCCCGACATTGCCCAACCGGTTTTTTTAGGTCTAAGCTTCACATTGCTTGAGGGCAAAAACCGCCAAAACGATAAAACCTGGGACGGGAGAGGCGGCCATGGGAACGGCGAACGCCAAGAATACACTGACCTATGTGGACGGCGTCTGGCACCGGGGCAGCCCCAAGGTGCTGGCCCCGCGCGATCACGGCATGTGGCTGGCCTCCGTCGTTTTCGACGGGGCGCGATCCATCCGGCGCATGGTTCCCGACCTGGACCGGCACTGCGCGCGGGCCGTGGCCTCGGCCCGCATCCTTGGCCTTGAACCGCACATCACGGGGCCGGAGATCGAGGAACTGGCCTGGGACGGCATTTCGCGCTTTCCCGCCGATGCCGAGCTTTATATCTGCCCCATGTTCTATGCCGAAGACGGCTTCGTCATGCCCGACCCGGACAGCACGCGCTTTGTCCTGTCGGTTCATGAAAGCCCGCTGCCGCTGGCCGACGGGTTCACCGCCTGCCTTTCCAGCTTTCGCCGTCCGGCCCGCGACATGGCCCCGACCGAGGCCAAGGCGTCGTGCCTTTATCCCAACGTGGCGCGCATCGGGCGCGAGGCGAACAACAGCGGCTTTGACACCGCGGCGGTTCTCGACCCGGCGGGCAACGTGGCCGAATTCGCCTATACCAACCTGTTCATCGTCAAGGACGGCGTGACGCACACGCCGGCCATCAACGGAACGTTCCTGAACGGCATCACGCGCCAGCGCGTCATCACCCTGTTGCGCAACACCGGTCAGGAAGTGGTGGAACGGGCCATCGACTGGCGCGAGTTGCTGGAAGCCGATGAGCTGTTCGCCACCGGCAACTACGCCAAGGTGCACCCCTGCACCCGGTTCGAGGATCGCAATTTCGCCCCCGGCCCGGTGTGCCAACTGGCCCGCGACCTTTACTGGGACTTCGCGGACAGAAGCGGGCGCTAGGGATCAGCCGCTCAGGTCTTCGCTGGCCAGCGCCTTGTCGATCAGGGCCACCGATTCATCAAGGCCGTAAAGCGCAAAGAACGACCCCATGCGCGGCCCCTGGCTCTGGCCCAGCAGCACCTCGTAAAGCGCCCTGAACCAGTCGCGCAGGTTTTCGAACCCGTGCGCCTTGCCGATCTCGTAGACCTTGTTCTGGATATCCTCGGCCGTGGCCGCCTTGTCCATGGCGCGCAGGCCACTCACCAGTTCCTCCATCGCGGCGCGTTCGGCGTCGGTGGGGGCGCGGAACTGTTTTTGCGGCTTCACGAAATCGCGGTAATACGCGATGGCGTAACCGACGAGCCGGTCGATGAACGGCGCGCTTTCGGGCGTCAGGCCGGGGCGATAGCGGCTGATGAAATGCCACAGCACAGCCTTGTCCTCGGAATGGCAGACGCTGGCGAGGTTGAGCAGGATGTTGAAGCTCAGCCCGTCCTCCGCCGCGGGCGGGAGCCCTGAATGGATGTGCCAGGCGGGGTTGTCGATTTTCTTCGCGTCTTCCTGCCCGGGAAAGGCGGCCAGGTGGGACAGGTAATCGTCCACGTTGCGCGGGATGACGTCGAAGTACAGCCGCTTGGCCGTCTTCGGCTTGCCGTACATGAACAGGGCCAGGCTTTCGGGCGGCGCGTATTCCAGCCATTCCTCGATGGTCAGGCCGTTGCCGCGGGATTTGGAAATCTTCTCGCCGTTCTCGTCGAGGAACAGCTCGTAGGTATAGCCGACCGGCGGATTGCCGCCGAGGATGCGACAGATCTTGCCCGACAGGCGCACCGAATCGATCAGGTCCTTGCCCGACATTTCGTAATCGACGTCCAGCGCCGTCCAGCGCATGGCCCAGTCGGCCTTCCATTGCAATTTGCAGTTTCCACCGGTAACGGGGACCTCGACCTTCTTTCCGTCCTCGTCGGCGTAGACGATGGTTCCCGCGTCAAGCTTGCGCTCGATCACCGGGACCTGCAGCACGACGCCCGTCTTCGGGCAGAGGGGCAGGAAGGGGCTGTAGGTGGCGCGGCGTTCCGGGCCGAGGGTCGGCAGGATGACGTTGATCACCGCGTCGAAGCGTTCCAGCACGCGCAGCAGCGTCGCGTCGAAATCGCCGCGCTTGTAGCATTCGGTGGCGCTGCGGAATTCGTATTCGAAGCCGAACGCGTCGAGGAAGGCCTGAAGCCGCGCGTTGTTGTGCGCGCCGAAGCTGTCGTGCGTGCCGAAGGGATCGGGCACGGACGTCAGCGGCTTGCCCAGATGCTGCGACACCATGTCCTTGTTGGGGACGTTGTCGGGCACCTTGCGCAGGCCGTCCATGTCGTCGGAGAAGGCGACCAGCCTGGTCGGCACGTCGGACAACGTCTGGAACGCATGGCGGACCATGGTGGTGCGCGCCACCTCGCCAAAGGTGCCGATATGCGGCAGGCCAGAGGGGCCATAGCCGGTTTCGAACAGCACGTATCCCTTTTCCGGCGTCTTGCCACCGATGCGCTTGAGGATCTCGCGGGCCTCGACGAAGGGCCAGGCGTTGGAATGAAGCGCGAATTCGCGTTCCTGGGACATGGGCGTAGCGTCCGGTCATGTTGCATTGCGGAAGTGCTGGAACCTAAGAGGGCGCGCCGCCCGCGTCAACAACGCTGCGCAGGCGGCGAACGAAAACCGTTCAGGCGCGGCGCAGGAATTCGATCATGCAGTGATCGAAGAATTCACCCGCAAACATCTTGCGCATGTCCTTGGGCGCGGAGTTGCGCTCGACCAGATCATTGATCTCGCCGACCAGACAATGAAGCGTCTGGATCGCTTCCTTCTTTCCCTTGCGCAGGGATTCCTGGAAGTACGCCCGGCCCAGCTTGTCCCACAGGCCGTCGAGCACGCCGACCTGATGGGCGAACGACAGGGGCTCCAGCGCCTTCAACGCGGGCGGGATCAGATAGGGCATATAGAAGGTCAGCTTTTCGATTTCCTCATCGCTCATGGAACCGACCTTGGCGACCATCGCCGGATCGCCCTGCAGGATCTTGTCGAACTCTGCGACGCCCAGCAGTTTCTTGATTTCGGCAATGCGGGTGATGGTTTTCTTGCGCTCATGCCCGCCGTCGTCCTTGACCATGGCTTCGCGCATGGGCCAGGCGGCGATCGCCTTGAACACGCCCGGATCGGTGATGGAGAAGATGGAAAAACCCAACCCCATGATCTTGTCGGAATGGACAAGGTGCGTACCGGCGGCCCTCAGGGTTTTTGCATCCCAATCGAGGATACGCTTGAAATGCTCCCCCGCCGCATGGCGCAGGGCGGCCAGAAAGATCGGCGCATCGATGGATTTCAGCGCATCCAGAAAGGCGGCATCCTTTTCCAGCAGGGGACGAAGGTTTCCACCGAACCCCTTGGACAGTTCCTCCACGGTTGCCGGGTCGAACTGTACGATGGCGCGCAGGCCGTTCAGTTGGTCGACCTCGGTGATATCCTCGGCGCGAATGTAGCGTTCCATGCGCTCGACCTTGTGGCCCGCTTTCGTGAGGATGGCGCGCGCGGCGATGGCAAGGTAGCGGCCACGGACCTGACGCACCCTTATCCCGCAGGCGCCGGGATCGCGCTCAAACCGCAAGACGCCGGTATCGACGGCCAGATCGAACAGCATGACGGCGATTTCGATGGTGGCGGGGTCGGCCTCGATCTGCTCAATCGTCTTGCCCGACAGCACATTCGGCCATTTCGGGTAAACGCCCTTGATCAGGGCCTCAATCCGCTGCAACTGCGGCAGGACATGGGATTCAAGGACGCTTTTCAGGCGCGCCTCGCGCACACGCTCGAACCGGCGCCACAGACCGTCCGGCACCTCCCACCCCTTGCGCCCGGCCTTGGCCGGAACCTTGACCCTCGGAAAAGCTTTTCCCATACCCCACACGACACGGACTCGACCGGCCCGCTGAATGTCATTATTCCAGTTATACCTGCATAAAGATTAAGGGCTTCTTTCCACTCAGTGAATGGCCCATGAGGTTGGCGAGAATCAGACGGCATCAGTATACTCCCTTCCATGAGCGAACCGCCCTCCCCCCCCGCGAACGAATCCCGGCCCACCGCGCTGGTGGTCGGCCTGCGTTCGGCGGCATGGATAAACCCCGAGGGCGAGGTTGAAATCCTCGGCTTTGACGAGGCGAAGAAGCGCCTGCGCCACGCGCCGCCACCGCTTTTGTGCCATGGGGCCGCCACGCGGCGGCGGTTGAAGGCCGGGTATTTCCCCGCCCTCGATGTGCTGGAGCTTTTCGCCTTCGTCCATCCGGCGCGCTTCTGCGTACCCACGCCACGGGGGCTGAGCGCCGCGCTTGGGCTTGCAATCCCTGAAACGGCGGAGGACGAAGCCGCCGCCCTTTACGCCATCACCGGGGCCTTGTTGCGCGATCTGGCCAATGCCGACCCCCTGCATCTGGGCCGTGACCTGCATGCCGTCGCCTGGGCCATGGCGCAGGCGAGCTGGCCGTGGGGCGGTTCCGTCCTGAAAGCCATCGGCGGCGGCGAAGCGCCCCATTCGCGCAACCTTCTGCATGGCCTGCGGGTGTGGCACCGCCTTCCCGAATGGGAGGAACAGGCCCCCAAGCCCGCACCCGGACACCAGCCTGTGGACGAGGCGGACACGCGGGCGCGCCTTGATGATCTT
>JAPHTL010000255.1 GCA_026193355.1 Rhodospirillales bacterium | reverse complement strand
TCGTCACAGGCCTTGCGCAGCTGCCGGTCAATTTCCCACATGCGGTGCAGGACCCAGCGTTCCAGTTCCGGCATTTCTTCAACGGGAAGACGTTCGCTTTCCTCGAAACCGTCCAGGCCACCCAGAAGATAGCGCAGCGTATTGCGCAAGCGGCGATAGATGTCCGACATCTGCTTGAGCGTTTCGGGTCCGAAAACCGGGTCTTCGGTGTAGTCGGTTCCGACCACCCACAGGCGAAGGATATCGGCCCCATATTGGTCGTACACCTGAGCCGGAGAAAGCGCATTGCCCGAAGACTTGGACATCTTCTCGGCCTTTTCGTCGAGGATGAAGCCATGCGTCAGGATCGCATCATAGGGCGCGCGGCCGCGCGTTCCGCACGATTCCAGCAACGAGGAGTGGAACCACCCGCGATGCTGGTCCGATCCCTCCAGATACAGCGACGCAGGCGAGTTCAGATCCGGCCACTCATCGCCTTCAAGGACGAAACTGTGTGTCGAACCGGAATCGAACCAGACATCGAGGATGTCCGTCACCTGCTCGTAATTCGCCGGATCGTACTTGTCGCCGAGGAAGCGACCGGGTTCGGAGGCGAACCATGCGTCGGCTCCCTCTTCCTCGAACGCCGCGGCGATACGGTCGAGCACGTCCTGGTCGCGCAGGGGTTCGCCGGTTTTCTTGTCGACGAACACGGTGATCGGCACACCCCAGGCGCGCTGGCGGCTGACACACCAGTCGGGGCGGTTGGCGATCATGCCATGAAGGCGATTGCGCCCGACGGCCGGAACAAAGCGCGTGTCCTCGATCGCCTTCAGCGCGGTTTCGCGCAGGCCGTTTTTCTCCATCGAGATGAACCACTGCGGCGTGTTGCGGAAGATCAACGGCGCCTTGGACCGCCACGAGTGCGGGTAGCTGTGCACCAGCTTGCCGCGGGCGAGCAATGCGCCCAGTTCGATCAACTTTTCCAGCACTGCATCGTTGGCCGGGAAGCGGAACTTCTTCGCGCCCTTGACCTCCAGCACCTGCATCCCGGCAAACAGGCCAACGTGGGGGAAGAACGTGCCGTCGGGGCCGACCGTATCGGGAACCACGATGCCGTTGCGAATGCCAAGTTCCCAGTCGTCCGCGCCGTGTCCGGGCGCAACATGAACGAAGCCCGTGCCGGCGTCTTCCTCGACAAAATCGGCGGCCAGAAGCGGCACATCGAAACCATAGTAATCGTCCGCCACATGCAGCGGATGGCGGCACACGGTTCCGGCAAGGGCCGCGCCCTTGACCGTATGAAGCACCTTGTGGCCGGTGATGCGGGCGGACTGGCAAACGTCTTCGATCAGCGAACGCGCAATGACGATGCGTTCGCCAACCTTCGCCCAGGCGGGTTCCTCCGTCTCCGTGACCTCAAGCACCACGTAATCAATGTCGTCGCCATAGGCGATCGCCCGGTTTCCGGGGATGGTCCACGGCGTGGTCGTCCAGATGACCACCGATGCGCCGTCGATTTCCGGCGCTGCCGCCCTGGCCACGGGGAAGCGCACACTGATGGTGGTGGAGGCATGGTCATGGTATTCGACCTCGGCCTCGGCCAGCGCGGTCTTCTCGACGATCGACCACATGACCGGCTTTGCGCCACGATAGAGGCCGCCGTTCATCAGGAACTTGCCGATTTCACGCGCGATCTGCGCCTCGGCCTTGAAGGTCATTGTGGTGTAGGGGTGGTCCCAGTTGCCGACCACGCCCATGCGCTTGAATTCCTCACGCTGGATATCGATCCACTTGGCGGCGAATTCCCGGCATTCCTTGCGAAATTCGGCGATCGGCACCGCATCCTTGTCCTGGCCCTTGGCGCGGTACTGTTCCTCGATCTTCCACTCGATGGGCAGACCGTGACAGTCCCAGCCGGGCACGTAGTTGGCGTCCTTGCCGAGCATCTGCTGGCTGCGGTTGATGATGTCCTTGAGGATCTTGTTCAGCGCATGGCCGATGTGGAGGTGCCCGTTGGCGTAGGGCGGCCCGTCGTGCAGGATGAATTTCTCGCGCCCCTTTGATTGCGCGCGCAGGCGACCGTAAAGGTCCATCTTCGCCCAGCGTTCCAGCAGTTCCGGCTCACGCTGCGGCAGACCGGCCCGCATGGGAAATTCGGTTTTCGGCAGAAAAACGGTTTGCTTGTAATCCACTGTCATCGTCGGACTCGTTGTTATGCCGTTGCGGCCAGAATTTCACGTGCGCGCCGGATGTCTTCGGCGATTTGCGCCTTCAACTGGTCCGGCCCGTCAAATTTCTTTTCCCCGCGCAGGTAGTCGATCAGTGCAATGCGCAGGTGTTTGCCATAGAGGTCTCCCTGATAATCGAACAGGAAAGCCTCCAGAACAATGTTCTCGCCACCGTCAAAAGTCGGCCTGTTGCCCAGGTTGGCGACGCCGTCGATCCATTGGGTGTCGCCCCCCTTGTCCACCCCCGCGCGCACCGCATAGACACCCGTCGCCGGGCGCAGGTAATCACCGAGCGGGATGTTCGCAGTGGGAAACCCGAGGCCGCGTCCACGCGCATCGCCGTGTTCGACCCGGCCTTCGATTTCGAACGGGCGGCCCAGAACCGCCGCCGCGCCACGTGGGTCGGCGGCCAGCAGGTAATCGCGAACACGGGTCGAGGAATAAGGAACGCCCCCCGCATCCTTGACCGGCGGCACACAGGAAAAACCGAAGCCGTCATCGCTGCCCATCTGCAACAGAAGCTGGCAATTGCCCTTGCGACCCTGCCCGAAGACGAAATCATACCCCGAAATGATGTGATGGGCGGCCAGACCGTCGACGACCACTTTCTTCACGAAGCCGTCGGCAGCCAGCTTCGAGAAATCCGCATCGAAATGCAGGCAGACCATGAAATCGACGCCAAGCGCCTCGACATGGCGCGCCTTGATACGAAAGGGGGTCAGACGGAAAGGCGGGGCATCGGGCTGAAACAGGGCGCGCGGGTGCGGTTCAAACGTCAAGACGCCCCAGGGCACCCCGGCGCTTCGCGCAATCGATCCCGCCTCGCCGATCACTTCCTGATGGCCGAGGTGAACACCATCAAAGTTACCGATGGCCACAGCGCCGCCCTTGACCTGCGGAGGCAGCTCATTGAAATGGCGGAAAATCTGCATGGCCACGGCCTTTTGAAACCGGTCTAGGCGTTTCGGGAAGGCACCATCACGGTGGCCTCGCCATCAATAACGACCTTGTCGCCAATGGTGCATACGGTCTTGCATTCCACGAATTTCTTTTCGGGGATCAGCTTGGTCACCGTTACCCGCGCCATCACCGTATCGCCGACCCGAACCGGGGCCTTGAAGCGCAGGGACTGACTTACGTAGATGCAGCCGGGACCGGGCAACTTGGTGCCAACCACAGTGGAAATGAAGCTGGCCGACAGCATGCCATGGGCGATGCGACTCTTGAACATGGTCGGGATCGCGAATTCGTCGTTCAGGTGCACCGGATTGGTGTCGCCCGATACGCCCGCGAAGGCGACGATATCGGCATCCGTGATGGTCTTGCCAAAGACATCCGTCATGCCCTCTTTCATGTCTTCGAAATAGTAACCGTGAAGTTCGTCCATTCCCTCGATTCCCGCTGATTTTTGCAAGCTTGGCGTCCGGCCGCGAAACGGGCCGTGTTTGTGCGGCGCAATATATCGGTTCGACCGCGCCGGGGCAACGCCCGGAACGGTTAAATCCCCCGTCCTTGTCGCCTAGATACGTTCGATCACGGTGGCGATGCCCTGCCCGACGCCGATACACATGGTGCACAGCGCATAACGACCGCCATTCCGGCGCAACTGATAGGCCGCCGTCGTCACCAGCCGCGCACCACTCATGCCCAGCGGATGCCCCAGCGCGATGGCGCCCCCCTGCGGATTGACCCGCGCATCGTCATCGGCGATGCCAAGGTCACGCATAACCGCCAGCCCCTGGGCGGCGAAGGCTTCGTTCAGTTCGATCACATCCATCTGATCAAGGCTCAGGCCCAACCGATCGAGCAGCTTGCGGGTTGCCGGGGCCGGTCCCATGCCCATGATGCGCGGCGGCACACCCGCCACCGCCATCCCGACCACGCGGGCCATGGGTTCAAGGCCATGCGCCTTCATGCCTTCTTCCGACGCCATCAACAGGGCGCAGGCCCCATCGTTGACGCCCGAGGCATTGCCCGCCGTCACCGTACCCCCGGCGCGGAACGGGGTCGAAAGGGCCGCCAGCTTCTCCATCGTTGTCTGACGGGGGTGTTCGTCGGCCGCCACGACGACCGGGTCGGCCTTGCGTCGGGGGATGGTGACGGGAACGATTTCCTCGGCCAGCCGACCGTCGGCCTGCGCGGCGGCAGCCTTGTCCTGACTGCGCAGGGCGAAGGCGTCCTGATCGACGCGCGAGATATTGAAGTCCTCGGCCACGTTTTCCGCCGTTTCCGGCATTGAATCGATACCATGGGCCTTTTCCATCAGCTTGTTGACGAAGCGCCAGCCGATGGTGGTGTCGAAGATCTCGGCATTGCGGGAAAAGGCCGT
>JAPHTL010000094.1 GCA_026193355.1 Rhodospirillales bacterium | reverse complement strand
GCGCGATCCAACATCCATCTGCTCAACATCATGGGCGCGCGGGTCCGGCTGGTGGCGCCACGGACCCTTGTCCCTTCGGGCATCGAGCGCATGGGCGCAGAAGTTTTCTACGACATGCGCGAGGGCCTGAAAGACGTGGACATCGTCATGATGCTGCGCATCCAGAATGAACGCATGCAGGGCAGCTTCATCCCCTCGCAACGGGAATACTTCCACTTCTTCGGCCTTGATTACGACAAGCTGGCATCGACCAAACCCGACGCCCTGATCATGCACCCCGGACCGATGAACCGCGGGGTTGAGATCGACTCGACGGTGGCCGACGACGTCGGCCGCAGCGTGATCCGCGAACAGGTGGAAATGGGCGTGGCCGTCCGGATGGCCTGCCTTGAGGTTCTTTGCGCCAATCTGGATGCCCAGGCGGAGGGCGCGCAATGACGAACGGCAAGAAAGCCCGGGGCAAAACGGCCTACATCAACGCAAGGCTTCTCGACCCCGCCAGCGGTCTCGATGCGCCCGGCGCATTGCTGAGTGATGGGGAAACCATCGCGGATGTCGGACCCCGCCTCTTCGGCGATGGCGTCCCCGAGGGGATCGAAACGGTCGATTGCAAGGGACTGTGCCTGTCGCCCGGCCTGGTCGACATGCGCGTGCAGTTGCGCGAACCGGGCGAGGAACACAAAGGCACCCTGGCATCGGGCGGCCTGTCGGCCGCTGCTGGCGGCGTGACCACGATGGTCTGCCTTCCCAATACCGACCCGGTCATCGACGACATGAGCGTCGTCGAGTTCGTCGCCCGCCGCGCGCGCAAACTGGGGCTGGCCAAGGTCTATCCCTACGGCGCGGTGACAAAGGGACTGGAAGGCAAGGAGCTGGCCGAACTGGGCATGCTGGCCGAATCCGGCGCGGTCGCCTTCACCGATGGCGTCAAGGCGGTGGCCAACGCCAAGGTCATGCGACGCGCGCTCAGCTACGCGGCCACCTTTGGCCTGCTGATCGTGCAACACTCCGAAGACCCCAGTCTTGCCGAAGGCGGAGCCATGAACGCGGGTGAAACATCGACCCGACTGGGCCTGCCGGGCATCCCCGCCGTGGCCGAGGTCATCATGGCGGCGCGCGACATACGATTGGCGGAAGACGCCGGAACACGGCTTCATCTGGGGCACATTTCAACGGCTGCCGCGCTCGACGTTATCCGCAAGGGCAAGGAACGTGGCGTGCAAATCACCTGCGACACGGCCCCACCCTACTTCGCCCTGAACGAGATGGCGGTCGGCGAATACCGCACCTTCGCCAAGCTGTCGCCCCCCCTGCGGGCGGAGCCTGACCGGATGGCCGTGGTCGAGGGCCTGAAAGACGGCACCATCGAGGTCATCGCCAGCGACCATGCCCCCCAGGACGAGGATTCAAAGCGCCTGCCCTTCGCCCAGGCCGCGTTTGGCGGGGTCGGGCTGGAAACCCTGCTGCCGATCGCGCTGGAGCTTTACCACAACGGCCATATGAGCCTGATTGATGTGCTGGCGAAGATGACATGCAATCCGGCGCGCCTTCTGGGGCTGAACGCCGGAACGCTGGACAAGGGTGCGCCCGCCGACCTGACCCTGTTCGATCCGGATCAGGGCTGGAAGGCCGACGCCGACCGCTTCCTCAGCAAATCGAAAAACTCGCCCTTCGACGGCCGCCCCGTACAGGGCCGGGTCCTGCGCACCGTGGTCGACGGACGCACCGTCTATCAGTTCGAGTCCTGAAACCGTGCAGATTGCCCTCGAACATCAACTGGCGGCCATCCTCGGCTATTTTCTCGGCTCCATCCCCTTCGGGCTGGTCCTCACCCGCCTTGCCGGTCTTGGCGACGTGCGCAAGATCGGGTCCGGCAATATCGGCGCAACCAATGTGCTGCGCACCGGCAACAAGAAGCTGGCCATCGCCACGCTCCTGCTGGATGGCGGAAAAGGGGCCGTGGCTGTTTTGCTGGCCGCGCCGTACGGGCAGGATTTCGCCCTCATCGCCGCGCTTTGTGCGGTTATTGGCCACAACTTCCCCATCTGGCTGAAGTTCGAAGGCGGAAAGGGCGTCGCGACGACGCTGGGGGTTTTGCTGGCGCTGTCGTGGCAGGTCGGCCTTCTGGCCTGCCTGATCTGGGTCGGCATGGCCGCCGTGTTCCGGTATTCATCACTCGCCGCGCTAACCGCCTTTGCCGCATCCCCCGTCTTCGCCTGGTTCCTTGTCGGGGAACGGGCCGCGACCGTTGTCGGCCTTCTGGCGGCCCTCGGCATTGCCCGCCATCACGCCAACATCCGCCGCCTGATGAAGGGCGAGGAACCGAAGATCGGCGGAAAGCAGAAATCAGCGGCGGAACCCGCCCCCCCGGAGGACACCGGGGACAAACCGACCCCATAAAGCCATGACGGGTGATGGCGTTTCCCTGAATCATGCAGAGAAACGCGATCGCCTGCGGTTGATCCGTTCCGCGAACATCGGCCCCATAACCTTTCACCGCCTGATCGAACGCTTCGGCTCCGCCGCCGCCGCAATCGACGCATTGCCGCGCCTTCCCCAGCGTGGCGGAAAACGACCGGTCACCCTTTGCCCATCCGCCGAGGCCGAGCAAGAGATGGAAGCCCTTGACCGCCTTGGCGGGGCCTTCGTGTTCAGGGGGGAGGCCACCTACCCAACCCTGCTGGACCATATCGAAGACGCGCCGCCGGTGCTTTCCGTCATGGGGGATGTTGGCCTGCTGAACGCGCGCGCCGTCGGAATCGTCGGGGCGCGCAACGCCTCAATCAACGGATGCCGATTCGCCACCCGAATGGCGGAAGCGATCGGACAGGGCGGATTCGTCGTTGTCTCCGGTCTGGCGCGGGGCATTGATACCGCCGCGCATGAGGGCGCGCTGAACACCGGAACCATCGCCGTGGTCGCGGGCGGGGTGGACGTGACCTATCCGCGCGAGAATGCGAAACTGCAAGGCAGGATCGCCGAATGCGGGGCCGTCGTTTCCGAACAGCCCCTCGGCACGACGCCCCAGGCCCGACACTTCCCCCTGCGCAATCGCCTGATCTCCGGCCTGTCCGAAGGCGTGGTGGTGATTGAAGCAGGCGAACGGTCCGGTTCGCTGATCACGGCGCGGATGGCCCTTGAGCAAGGCCGCGAAGTCTTCGCCGTACCGGGCGGGCCGACCGATCCGCGGTCGCACGGGGCGAACAGATTGATCCGAGAAGGCGCAATTCTGACCGAACGGGCGGATGACATCCTTTCGGCGATCGAAACGCCCCTTCTTTCACGACCATTCTTTCAGGCGCCACAACGGAAGACGCAACAGACTGAAACAATTGATCTTTTCGACGAACCGCCGGGGCCTGCCGACATCGGTTCAACGACCGAAAGCATCATTGATCTTCTCGGCCCGGAACCTCTTTCTGTTGACGAACTGATCCGTCGGTGCCAATTGTCCCCTGCCGTCGTGGCCTCGGCCCTGCTGGAAGTGGAGCTTTCCGGACGACTGGAAAGGCATCCCGGAAACCGGGTTTCGCTGATCGCACGGGCCGATGAATGACCGGGGAAACGCGCCTGAAATTGAAGGCGGGAAGAGTTGGGGCCCATACTTTTACGGGAAATCATGAACGTCGTTGTCGTTGAATCGCCGGCCAAGGCGAAAACCATCAACAAGTATCTGGGGAACGATTTTATCGTCCTCGCCAGCTATGGCCATGTGCGCGACCTTCCGGCCAAGGACGGTTCGGTGCGGCCCGACGCCGACTTCGAGATGGACTGGGAAGTCGATCCCAAGGCGCAAAAAAACATCACCGCGATCTCGCAGGCGATAAAGGGGGCCAGCACCCTTTACCTCGCAACCGATCCGGACCGGGAAGGCGAGGCCATTTCGTGGCATGTCTATCGCCTGCTGGAGGAAAAAAAGTCTCTCAAGGGGATCGACGTGAAGCGGGTCGTCTTTCACGAGATCACGAAAGACGCGGTTCTCGAAGCCATGCGCAACCCGCGCGCCCTGAACGATGAACTGATCGAAGCCTACATGGCGCGACGTGCGCTTGACTATCTGGTGGGGTTCACCCTTTCACCTGTGCTGTGGCGCAAGCTTCCGGGATCGCGCTCTGCCGGTCGGGTTCAGTCGGTGGCCCTGCGCCTCATATGCGACCGCGAGTCCGAAATCGAGCGCTTCAATCCGCAGGAATACTGGTCCGTCAAAACGGCCTTCACCACGCCCGACGGTTCGCCATTCACCGCGCATCTGACCCACCTTGACGGGCAAAAACTCGACAAGTTCGGCCTTCCCGACTCCGCCGCCGCCAAAAAGGCCGTCGAGGCGATCACGACTTTTGATTATTCCGTACGCACGGTGGAACGCAAGCGGACGAAACGGAACCCTGCGCCGCCCTTCACCACATCGACCCTGCAACAGGAAGCATCGCGAAAGCTGGGGTTCAGAACCAACCGGACGATGCAGATCGCCCAGCGCCTCTATGAAGGCATCGACATTGGCGGCGAGACCGTCGGCCTGATCACCTACATGCGAACCGATTCCTTCACCCTTTCCCAGGACGCCATCAAGGGAACGCGTGAACTGATCGTCGATCGCTTTGGCGGCAAGTACCTGCCTGCTTCGCCGCGCGTATACAAGACCAAGGCGAAGAACGCCCAGGAGGCGCACGAGGCGATCCGCCCCACGGACGTCACCCGTATGCCCCGCGATGTCGCCGCGCGCCTGTCCGACGAACAGTTGAAGCTCTATGAACTGATCTGGAAGCGGACCGTGGCCTGCCAGATGGAAAGCGCCGAGTTCGATCAGGTGGCGGTGGATATCACACCGCCGCGCGGAACGGTCGTTCTGCGCGCCACGGGATCGGTTCTGGCTTTTGACGGTTTCCTCAACCTCTATCAGGAGGGGCGAGACGAATCCGACGAGGACGACAAGGAAAACCGCCTGCCGGACCTGAAGGAAGGCATGGCGCTTTCACGTGGCGAGGTAACCCCGGAACAGCATTTCACCCAACCACCGCCGCGCTATTCCGAAGCCAGCCTGGTCAAGAAGATGGAAGAACTGGGCATCGGCAGACCGTCGACCTATTCCAGCATCCTCAGCGTTTTGCAGGACCGGAATTACGTCAAGCTGGAGAAGAAGCGCTTCGAACCCGAAGACCGTGGTCGTCTGGTCACAACCTTCCTGATGAACTTCTTCAACCGCTACGTCGAATACAATTTTACGGCGGATCTGGAAAACCAGCTGGATGACATTTCCAACGGGCGCGCCGACTGGAAGACCGTTTTGCGGGATTTCTGGTCCGCCTTCAGCAAGGCCGTCGACGACACCAAGGAACTTCGCGTCAGGGACGTCCTCGATACGCTGGACGCGGAACTGGGGCCGCACTTCTTCCGCGAAACCGAAGACGGAAAGAACCCAAGGGCCTGCCCGACCTGCGCCGACGGACGCCTGGGGATCAAGCTGGGCAAGTTTGGCGCGTTCATCGGCTGCTCGAACTATCCGGAATGCGGATACACCCGCCCCCTGGTTGTGGCCGGGAACGGCGACGAGGGTCCGGCCATGGACGACGGCCCGCGCGAGCTGGGCGTCGACCCCGCCAGCGGACTACAGGTGACGCTCCGCAAGGGGCCGTACGGGATGTACGTGCAACTGGGCGAGGCCGAGGGCAAGATCAAACCGAAGCGCTCTTCCCTGCCGAAAGGCACCGAGGCGGCCTCGGTTGACCTGCCACGCGCGCTCGGGCTTCTGGCCCTGCCGCGCGATATCGGACCGCATCCGGAAACCAGCGAAATGATTTCCGCGGGAATCGGACGCTACGGGCCTTACGTGAAACATGCCGGGGTTTATGTATCACTGAAACCCGAGGACGATGTCCTTAGCGTCGGCATCAACCGCGCCGTTGCCCTGCTGGCGGACAGCAAGAAAAAGCCCGCCAAGTCGGTCGGCGAACATCCTGCTGATGGCAAGCCGGTTACACTGCACGAAGGCCGTTTCGGCCCCTACGTACAGCACAATGGCGTACGGGCCACACTGCCCAAGGGCGTTGCCGAGGC
>JAPHTL010000052.1 GCA_026193355.1 Rhodospirillales bacterium | reverse complement strand
GTCGCGCGCCACCATGATGTCGGACACCGCGATCCGGTCTTCGTCTCCGCCCTTCGTCCGGACATAGAAGGCCGGGTCCATCTTCTCGGTATTGCCGAGGACGCGATCGACCTCGGCCATCTCGGCAAAGCGTTCCGGATTGATCTGGGCGGCGCAGCCGGTGACGATGATCGTCGCGTCGGGACGTTCACGGCGCAGGCGGCGGATGGTCTGGCGCGCCTGACGTTCCGCTTCGGTGGTGACCGCGCAGGTGTTGACGATGACGGCATCGGCAAGCCCGGCATCATGCGCATGGCCGCGCATCACCTCGGATTCAAAGGTGTTGAGGCGGCAACCCAGCGTGACGATTTCCGTTTCGGCCATGGCGGGCTTCATGACAGCAGCGAGGGGTCGATGATTCCGCGGAAACTGGTCGCGACCGGGCCGGTCATCAGGACGTGATTGTCTTCCAGCCATTCGATGCTCAGCACGCCGCCATCCAGAACCACATCGGCCTTGCGGCCGGTCAGCTTGCGTCGGGCCGCCGCGACAAGGGTGGCGCAGGCCCCTGTGCCGCAGGCCATGGTGACGCCGACGCCCCGTTCCCAAACCCGCATGCGCAGACGATCGGGGGCCAGAACCTGAACGGCCTCAACATTGGTGCGCTCGGGGAACATGGCGTGGTGTTCGATCATCGGGCCCCAGTGCTCCATGTCGATTGCCTCGGCGTCATCGACAAAGAAGACCGCGTGGGGATTGCCGATGCCAACGCCCACAGGATCGACCAACGGTCCGGCCCCGATGCCGAGGTGCAGGGTGTCGACGGCTTCCGACAGGGGGATGTCGCGCCAGTCCAGTTGCGCCGGTCCCATGTCAACGCTGATCCTGCCGTCCGCGTTCGGCTCTACATCAAGTAATCCGAACTGCGTTTCAATGACCGCGTGTTGCGTACCGTTTTCCGCCATGAGAAGGGTTCCCACGCAACGTGAAACGTTGCCGCAGGCGCCTACTTCATTGCCGTCGGCGTTATGGATACGCATGAAAGCATCGGCGAGGGTGTCACGCGCGGGTTCAAGCACGATCAACTGGTCGCATCCGACGCCGGTTCGGCGATCGGAGATGGCGCGTATGTCCTTCGCCCCGAGCGATATCGGGTCGGTGCGCGCATCGATGATCACGAAATCGTTGCCGAGCCCGTGCATCTTGATGAAAGGCAATCCATCCATACCGGCCTTATATGGCCTGTATGCCGCCGAAGTCCACTGGTTTCGGGCTATTTCGCTCCCTCGGGCGGGGTGCAGGATTCACGAAAACGGGCCATGTGCCAGGCGGCTTGCTCCGATCCGTAGGCATAATTCCGGCCAACCGGGCATGCATGACGGGCAAGGCAGCCCGCCGCCATGCATGGCCCGCCTTCTTCCCTGTTCAACAAGCCGATACAGATCGGGACATCGTATTTCCCTTCCTTGAAGGCATTGACAGGGCAGGACGAAAGGCAGGGACGGTCTGTGCAGGAGGCGCAGGGGATGTCGCGGCGGTCGGCTTCGGGAAGGGGGAGGTGGCGGTCGATCAAAAGGGCGCCACGCAGGCCGTGCCACAATCCGTAATCGGGATGGATGAGGATGCCGAGGGGGGAGGGGGCGGTCGGGCCTGCGCGCATCGCCCAGCGCTGGAAAGGCAAATAAGGCGGGCCGTCAAAGGGAAAAAAAGCGCGGGCGTCCATTTCGGCGGAAAGGGCAACGAGAACCTGCCGCGTCCAGGCATCAAGGGGGTCGCTTTCTCCCAAAGCCTGCCACGCGGGCAGGGTCGGGGCGAATTCGGACCACATTGCCGGCCCGGTATTGCCTGCAAGCACGAGCGTTCCATCCTTTCCACCGCCGGGAACGCCGTCGTCGGGTTCCGGGTGAAAAGCGCCCATGAATGTCAGGCCACAGGCATCAAGGGCTTCGCTTATGCTTTCCATGTCCATAGGTGTTTTCCGGCGTGTCCAGGTTGCGTCACCAAGGATTACGCGGCGAAAGGCAGGCGGGGCAAGGAAAAGCGATCAGTTGGCATCGCCATAGTTCTTCGATTTGGCGACCGAACGCACAAGATCCAGCAATTGTTCACGTGCGACAGGGCTTTTGATACGGGAAAAGTGACGGATCAATGCCCGGGTTTCCCAGGGCGAGGGGGGCAGGCTACGCGGCCGGTGGCGGACGGTGCTTTTTCTTTCGCATGCGGCGCCACAGGCAAGGCCGGAGAAGAAGTAGTCCACTTCCACCCCCAGTGCCAGCGCCGCCCGGTAAAGGGTGGATGCGGAAAGGTGAAGCCGGCCCGTTTCGTAGCGCGAGACGGTGCTTCTTGAAACCCCCATCATGTCCGCCAGGGTTTCTTCAGTCTGGTCCAGTTCCTTTCGCCGAAGGCGCATCCGCCACCCGATATGGGCGCCTATCCCGGCGGTATGGCGGCGATTCCGATGGTTGTCGGCTTCATTGGCGCGGCTCATCCATATATACCCGTAATAATTGTATCAATAATAGAAATACTATCACAGGTATATATTCAAGCCAAGGCCATCCCACCTCCGAAAGCAGGGGGGCCGGGTGACTGAAGTGGAAAACAGGTCAGGCGTTGTCTGTTTCAGCCAGTGACTTGACCAGCTGGAAAATCCTTTTGCGGACCGGCGCGTCGCTTATCCGGTAATAGTTGTGGGTCAGTTCTATCGCCTCGCGCGATCCAAAGGGAAGGCTCGATGCCATCGTCGCGGCGGAATCGGAAAGTCCCTTCTTCCCCCCAGCCTTCCAGATATCGGCGGGGATGTTTTCATAGAAGTAACCGACCTCGACGCCCAGTACGCCTGCGATCTTGAACAGGTTGCTGGCGCCGATACGGTTGGCGCCGTTTTCATATTTCTGGATCTGCTGGAAGGTGACGCCTATGGCGTCTCCAAGCTTGGTCTGGCTTATTCGCTGGCCGACGCGACTGGCGCGGACCCGCGCACCGACATACCGATCAATGGGATCGGGCTCGGTCTTGATTTCTCTTTTACGCATTTTTTTATCTTCTTGTCCCTCACGCGTTATCTGGATGTTAAGAGGGCATCGTCATTTCAGGCAGAACTTTTCAGTAATTCTTGTCTCCAAAATAAGGATGAAAACGCTTCCGGCGGGACACCCATTAAGAAGCATCGCCGACGGCAACTCCCCTCTACATTGAGAAAAGCACAGCCACGACTTTCGTGGAACAAAAAAATCCATGAGGCAATCCGATTGACAGGGGCATGCGATACCCCTAGATTGCCCGCGATTTCAGACGTCCTGCGTTCAATAACGCCTTGAATGGGCGACGCCAGTCCGCGAGTTTCGCGCACTGGCGGTTTTGCGTTGTGATTATTTGCGTTTGACCAAACGGGTACGGTGATCGAGAGCATGTTCGAAGCTCTGTCAAATCGGTTGGGAGAAGTTTTCGACCGTCTCAAGAAGCGCGGCGCGCTTTCCGAGGCGGACGTCGATGCTGCCCTGCGCGAGGTTCGCGTCGCCATGCTTGAGGCCGACGTCGCGCTGCCCGTGGTCAAGGATTTCGTCGCGTCGGTCCGCGAACGGGCCATCGGCAAGGAAGTCCTGAAAAGCATTACGCCCGGTCAGATGGTGGTCAAGATCGTCCATGATCACCTGATTGAAATGCTGGGTACGGACGGATCGGGCATCAATCTCGCCGCCAATCCCCCCGCCGCAATCCTGATGGTCGGTCTTCAGGGGTCGGGCAAGACGACGACCACCGCGAAGCTGGCCATCCGTCTGACCAAGTCTGAACGCAAAAAGGTTCTGATGGCGTCACTGGATATCTATCGTCCGGCCGCCCAGCAGCAACTGGAAGTTCTCGGACGGCAGGCGGAAATCGACACCCTGCCCGTGATCTTCGGCGAACAACCGGTCGCCATTGCGACCCGCGCCATGAAGGTTGGCCGCGAACAGGCCTATGACGTGGTTCTGCTCGACACCGCCGGTCGCCTGCATATCGACGACGCCCTGATGGCCGAGGTTGCCAAGGTGCGTGACGCCGCGAAGCCGGTGGAGACCCTGCTTGTCGCCGACGCCATGACCGGTCAGGACGCGGTTACCATCGCCAGGGAATTCAAGGACAAGGTCGGCGTAACGGGCATCGTCCTGACCCGTGTCGATGGCGATGCGCGTGGCGGCGCCGCCCTGTCCATGCGTGCCGTGGCGGAATGCCCCATCAAATTCCTCGGTTCGGGCGAAAAGCTTGATGCGTTGGAAGCCTTCCACGCCGATCGCATCGCGGGCCGAATCCTCGGCATGGGCGACGTTGTCTCCCTCGTCGAAAAAGCCGCCGATACGATCGAGCAGGCAGAGGCCGAAAAGGTCGCCGCCCGTGCGATGAAAGGCCAGATGAGCCTTGATGATCTTTTGGCCCAGCTTCGGCAAATCAAGAAAATGGGCAACCTTGAAGGCCTGATGGGCATGTTGCCGGGTGTCGGCAAGATCAAGAAGCAGATGGCCGAAGCCAATGTGAACGACAAGATGATCGCCCGCCAGGAAGCGATTCTTCTGTCGATGACGCCGGTCGAGCGCCGCAACCCGAAGCTGCTGAACGGATCGCGGCGGCGGCGCATTGCGCTGGGTTCGGGCACCTCGGTGCAGGAGGTCAACCGCTTGCTCAAGCAGTTCCAGCAAATGAGCACGATGATGAAGAAGATGGGGAAAATGGGAAAGAAGGGCCTGATGCGCGGCATGCCGATGGGCATGATGCCGCCCATGCCCCGTTGAG
>JAPHTL010000262.1 GCA_026193355.1 Rhodospirillales bacterium | reverse complement strand
GCCTATCGCAACATGGCGCCCGACTTCGATGACAGCGTCGCCTTCCAGGCAGCCTGCGATCTGGTGTTCAAGGGTCGGGTGCAGCCCAGTGGCTACACAGAACCCGTACTGCACGCACGGCGCAAGGAGGCCAAGGCCAAGTTCGGCGGCTAAGCCCCCTTACACCTTGAAGACAAAGAAAGGGCGGCCCTTTAAAAAGGATCCGCCCTTTTTTACGTCATCCACGATCAGAAGGTGGCGGTTTCGTTTTTTTCGTTGTCCACGATGACCGGGGTGTCGAAGAAGGTGATGACGGGCGCGGCACCGTAGCGTTCCTCGATCATCTTTCGCCATTCGGGCGTGTAGACGGCTTCGGCCGCTTCGCGGCTCTCCCAAAGGTAGGCCCCGCCGCCAATGTTTCGCTCCCCGTCAAACAGGTAATATTTGCGGATCAGACCCGCCATTTCCCGATACATCGGCGCTGATTTTTCAAACCGCGCCTTTGCTTCAATTGCGTCAACCGTAGCCGGAAGCGGGAAATTAACGATTGCCGTGATCATGCGCTCTCTCCTTCTTGATGTTTTATGTTCAGCAGGGAAATTTGGGCGTTCCGAGGGTTTCGACCATCCGCAGCAGCGATTTCAGTTCTGCCAGATCAATACTGTTGCAGCGAGCGAAGCCGTTGAAACGCTCGCGGTAGAAATCGCGGGTTTTTTCGACAGCGACATCGAAAGACCACTCGCTTGTTCTGCTTTTGCTTTCGCGACATTGCAACAACTCGCGATGGTCATGGGTGATCTCGGCACTGAATTCCGCGAACCACTGTTCGTAACCCTTCATCATCATTCGCAAGGTGCTCTTTCCGACGGGCGGTTGCGATAAGACCATGGGTCATGATGCCGTAATCAGGCGGCCGATTCAGCCGAAAACTTGTTCCTGGTTACGCAGATGCAGGCATTCAACTGTCCGTGCGCGTGATGGCGCCGGGAATGCCGCGACGGCGACCGGACCGCTGGGCGCTGACGATAACGCAGCGATCATCCGCGCGGGTAACCATCGGTGTTGTCAGACCGCCTATGGATGACGGTGCGATTCCGTTCAAAGACTGTTTCTGGAAGGCACCGCGATTGAGGGAATAAAGCACCGCGTTGCTTGATCGTACGTCCGGGTCGGGCCGGATACGGATTTCATTGCCTTCAAAGTCGATGATCCATTCGAAACCGCGACAGACGACGAAGTTATCCTGCGCCGGGTTTTCACTGGGCCAGCCGCCCATCCGGTGTACAGCGGGCAGCAAGGCGTTGCAGCGCTTTTCCACCTCGGTTTCATCCGCTTGGGGTGGAAGGCCGAGAAGCTCCGCAATCGGCAGTTCCCGTTCCGGTCCGATATAATACCTGTGCAGCAATTTGCAGTGATAGGTTTCCCACGTGGCGCTGGCCTCGGCTTCTTCAGCCGTTTCGGCGCGGGCGGCGGCAACGACCCGGATTTGTTGTGGTTTTGCCGTGGCACGACGGTCCTTGCGCTCGACTATGATGATTCCGGCAATTGTCGTGACCCCGAGGATCAGCAAAACCGTGGAGGCTGCAATGATTTTCTGGACAAGCGAGAGGCCTGCCCGGGTTTCGGCGCTATCGGTCATTGTACCGTTCTTTTTTATTTATCTGATTGGCTCAGGCCTTCGGGCGCGAAAAATCATTCGGCATATCCGGGTATGCAGAAAATTATATGGAGAAAGCGTTAATAAAAATCAACCACCCGGTCTTGTGAAATGACCGGTTTCTGTCGATACAATTCAGTGCGTTTAAAAAATTCGGTCAGGGTTTCTTGGCGCGCCGTTCCGCGAGGATGCGAAGCGCCGCACGGCCCTTTTCATGGGCGGCGTTGATCGCGGTCGGGTGGTTTTGCTTGAGATGGCTGGCGATATCAAGAAGCACACCAAGCATCGTTGCATCGTCAAGTTCACCCAGGCCGGCTACCTTGATCAGGCGGGTATGATCCTTGGTGGGAAGGGTCCCCTTGATCGCAAGTTGGATTTTCTCTTCTTCGGCCATTTTTCTTTTCCTTTATATCCTCATAGCCGGATGACTGTACCGCCATGTGAGGCGTCAAGAAACGGCAAACTTGCCGGTATGTTCCGAATTTACTCACGCCCAAAGGTTGATTCGCGAATGGCGCTGATCATCGGAGCAGGGAAAGATACATTTACACCCTATCGGTGGTCAGGCGGCAATCCGTTGGTTGTCGTTCACCCGTCCTTACATGGGAAATCTTACATTTTCAGGAACTTTTTCGAGGTGACTGGCGCGCAGCGGGACAACCTGTTGCGCAACTACAATCAGGCGGCGCCGCAAACGAACTACAACCCCGACATGATCGGTTACGATTGGGCGCCTACAGGGAATGCCTTACTGGTTTTCGTCCGGGATGAATGGTGCCCAGAGGCGGAATCGAACCACCGACACCATGATTTTCAGTAGTGTTGTTTCCCTTTTGAATCAACAGGGTTTTACACTTTTCACCCTTTGTTTGCTCTATTATGAATCAATACGCTATAGGACGAGCGTAGAACTTTTTAAGTAAAACGCAGGGGTGCTGGACCTTGGTATCGTGCGGCCATTTTCCCCTCAGGTAGTTTTCAACCAGTCGCCAGCGGCAGTGTTTTGCCGACGCTTCGCTGCATAGCAAACCTGCTTGGTAGAAATGGGCGAGGTCGAGTTTTTCTTCCGCTTGGCAGGTTGGTCCTATTCCTGTCGCGGCCTGTTATCCCTGCTATACTATTCGTCCGACCATCGATGAGGGCGATATGGAAAAACTCCGCGATCTGATCGCCAAAAACGAAGACTGGCTGATCGACCGGGTGGTCGTCTATGCCAAGAAACAAGGCTATACGGAATTCACATCGACCCTGAAGGAGGCTTGGCGGGCCTCCATCTGCGGCTTGTCCGAACCGCTGATCGCGGCCATGGATATTTTTGAACAACCGCCGGAGTTGTTCGCCCACGACGATTTCGCCCGCAACCCGATCGCTGCCTTCGGGGTCGAACAGGCGAAACAGCACCGGGCGCGCGGCGTGACCCTAAGCCTGTTCCTTGGCCTCACCAAATATTACCGCCAGTCCTATGTGGACATGGTTATGGAACAGAAGTTCCCCTCCGAAGAGCAGGAGCGCTACCGTCTGTTCATCGAACGGTTCTTCGATCTGGTTGAACTCGGCTTTTGCACGGAATGGGCTAACGCCACGGAAAGCGCGAAGCTGGGCGAAATTCAGGAACGAAACCGGGTAATTACGAACGAAAAGAACAAGTATCTGACCATCTTTGAAAGCCTGAACGACCCGGTGATCCTGCTTGACGAGAATGGGGATATTCAGAACCTGAATCATGCCGCCCACGTCCTGTTCATGGGGTCGAAAGATCCTGGCGCCATCTACTACGGCAGCCGGGAATTCTCGTTCCTTGAAAACCAGATCGGGATTCTCACGTCGCGCGACGAAGGCTCAGGTCATTTCGAAACAACCCTGGAAACGAAAAACGGAACCCGGTATTTCGACGTTCGCATCCAGCGGATGCTGGATATCAGTGAGAAGTTCCTGGGCACGGTCCTGATCCTCAACGATATCAGCGAACACAAGCAGGCCAAGGAACTGGCCGAGGCCGCCAATAAGGCCAAATCCGCTTTCCTCGCCACCATGAGCCACGAAATTCGCACGCCCATCAACGGGATTATGGGTATGGCGACACTGCTTAAGGATACGGCGCTTTCCGAAGCTCAGGAGCATTATCTTGACGGGATTTCTTCGTCGGGCGAGGCGTTGATGGCGGTCCTGAATGACATCCTCGACTATTCGAAGATCGAAGCCGGTGTGCTGGAACTTGAAAGCGTCGATTACGAGTTGCGTGATGTCATATCCCAGGTTTCCGAAATTATCGAGCCGGCGGCGTCAAAGAAAGAACTGCGTTTGACAGTATCGATCGAAAACGACCTTCCGCAATTTCTTCGTGGTGATCCCGGAAAGGTCCGCCAGGTTCTTCTCAATCTGGCCAGCAATGCGGTCAAGTTCACGGCGACAGGATCCGTGGCGATTCATGTTGCGCGTTCTGGCGCTATGACCAATGGCGTATCCGGACTTCGCTTTGAGGTGACCGATACCGGCATCGGCATCCCGGAGGATAAAATCGAACGTCTCTTCGAGCCCTTCACGCAACTTGATGCCTCGACGTCGCGCCTTTTCGGCGGTACGGGCCTGGGGCTGGCTATCTGCAAAAAACTTGTTTCCTCCATGGGGGGAGAGATCGGGTGCCGGAGAAACCGGAAAGGCGGCAGCACTTTCGTAGTTGAAATTCCGCTCCACGAAGGGTTCGCCGCCGCCAAAGCGGACGAGGACGGTGCGCGGACGTGGCAACAGCAACCGCTGGATGTCCTTCTGGTCGAGGACAACGAGATCAACCGCCTGGTCGCCGAGGGGTTTCTCAAGCGCCAGGGGCACAATGTCACGATAGCAGAAAGTGGTGAAAAAGCCCTGGACGCCCTTGACGGGGAGCCGTTCGATCTTGTTCTCATGGATGTCCGTATGCCCGGAATGAACGGTCGTGATGTTATCCGGTGCATCCGCGAATCTACCAATCCAACTCGGGCCAACACACCCGTCATCGTGCTCAGCGCCCATGTGGTCCGCAGTGAGGTGGAGCAATGTTTCGCCGTCGGAGCCGACGGGTTCCTGGGCAAGCCGTTCACTCCCGACGATTTGAGAAACAGCATCGCTGAATGCCTCTCGGACCGGTCGGGCTTTGTGCGGATCGTCAAGGATGATGATGTCGATGCAGAGAGCGAAGAACCGATCATCAAACCGGCCGTTATCCAGCAGCACATGAGGTTATTGGGACAGGAGCGCGCCCATCGCATTGTTTCCGCCTTCACCGATACGACCCCTCATGTCATGGCGATCCTTCGGCATGACATGAGGGCCCTGGAGCATGACCGGATCGCGGATCATGCCCATGGACTGAAAAGCGCGGCAAGCAATGTCGGACTTAGCCGATTGGCCAACCTGGCCAGCCAATTGGAGATATCAGCCGGAAACCGGGATGGGGAAACCTCGGTCGAAACCCTGGCTGGCCTGGAGAACATCTATCCCCAATCCCTTCGGGCATTGGAAGATGCTTGGAAAGAGTTGATGTCTACAGTCGGTCCGCCGTTCGCCTGAGAGGCTCAGTCCCGTCCCCCCGTGAACACGTAGCCAACACCATGGACGGTGGCGATCAGTTCGGGGTCTTGGGGGGTGGTCTCGATCTTGCGACGGAGGCGACCGATCAAAACATCTACCGTGCGGTCGTTCGGATCCCATTCACGGTGACTGATGTGGTCGAGAAGGTTGTCCCGAGTCAAGACCCGCCCAGAGTTGTTGACCATTGCGACCAGCAGTTCAAACTCGCCGCGTGTCAGGCGCACGTCCTTCCCTTCAGGCGATTCCAGCCGCCTTTTTTCCGTGTCTAATGTCCACCCTGAGAATTTTTTGACAGGCTCATTCTTGTCGGCCATGCGCGCTGCTGAGGTGCGCTTCAAAAGGTTTTTGGCTCGAGCCAGCAGTTCGCGCGGATTGAAGGGTTTGGTGACGTAATCGTCTGCGCCCATTTCCAGGGCGACGATGCGGTCAACGTCATCCGACTTTCCTGTCACCATGATGATGCCTACATCGGAACTTTGCCGCAGTTCTTTGAGGAGGCTCAGGCCATCTTCGCCGGGAAGGCGGATATCGAGCATGACAAGGTCCACATCGCCTTTGGCGAAAGCGGTGCGCATTTCCTCACCGTCCGCCGCTTCAGTGATGCGGTATCCTTCATTTTCGAAATATCCAGAAAGAGTGGCCCGGCTCGTTAACTCGTCTTCGACCACGAGGATATGGCTCTTTGTAACCACGGGCGCCCCCGATTGATGACGTGAAACGAACAGGACGTTTACAGTCTGTTTACAGCATTCTACACGCCATTCATGGTTTGCCCAAACGGCATTTACACGCCGCCCCTATTATTTGAAAGCATCTACGGTCCGCCGGGCCGTTCATAGTGGTCCCGAGGGGAGGAAATTGTTATGAAATTTTGGAAGGCTTTCTGGAGCCCTACCTCTAAATATTCCCTCGGGCTGTTGCTCGGAGTTGGCATCGTTGCCGGAATTGTTTTCTGGGGCGGGTTCAACACATTTATGGAATTCACCAACCGGATGGAATTCTGCATCTCGTGTCATGAGATGCGTGACAACGTCTATGCGGAATACAAGAAGACCATTCACTACTCGAACCGCTCGGGTGTCCAGGCGGTTTGCGCTGATTGCCATGTTCCCAAGGAATGGGTGCCGAAGCTACTCCGCAAGATCAAGGCGAGCAACGAGCTCTATCACAAGCTCGCGGGTACGATCGACACCAAGGAGAAGTTCGAGGCCAAACGCCTGGAACTGGCCCGCAATGTCTGGGCGGAGATGGAGGCCAATGATTCCCACGAATGTCGGAATTGCCATACATGGGATGCCATGGATTTCTCCAAACAGAAGAAAAAATCTGCTGAACAGATGAAAAAAGGCATGGAGAAGGGGGAGACCTGCATCGCCTGTCACAAGGGTATTGCCCACAAGCTGCCGGACATGTCGCAGGGTTACAAGACTATGTTCCAGGACCTCAAGGCCCTGTCGGCGAAGGAAGGGGTGACGGCCGACACTCTCTATACCATCGACATGAAGTCGTTCTTCATCGATCCCGGCAAGGCCGGCGAAGGCGGGAACGGGGACGGGCGGTTGCTGGCGGCTACCGATGTGAAGGTTCTGGAGAGAAAGGGCGATCTACTGAAGGTGCGCATCGACGGCTGGCAGCAGGATGGGGTCGGGCAAATGATCTATGCGCTGCGCGGTCAACGCATTTTTTCCGCGGTGCTGAGCAAGCAGATCATCGAAAATGTCATTCGCCACAAGACCGAAGTGGATCCCGATACCGAGCTCACTTGGCATCAGGTCAGCCTTGATGTCTGGGTTGATAAAACGGATCTTTTGGCCGACAAGGCAAAGCTGTGGGCCTATGGCGCAGAGATGTACAATGCCAGTTGCGGTATTTGTCATTCCCTGCCGGCGCCAAACCATTCGCTGGCCAATCAATGGATCGGAACCCTGAACGCCATGAAGCGATTCATCGTACTCGACAAGGATCAGTATCGCTTCCTGCTCAAATACCTCCAGTTCAATGCTAAGGATACCGGAGGAGGCGGACACCATGGCTGATTTGACACCATCAACCTTGCCGGCGGCCGAACGGCCGCTGGCCTACCGCTGGCTGGCTGGGATTTACGCCGCCGAAATCGGCGTAGAAACCCTGATTGCCTACCGCAGCGGCGAGGGTCGGGCCATTCTAGGGTCCTTTGCGACGGAGCCATCCCTGGAGCCCCTCGTCGCCGCTATATCGGAAGCGGCGCAGCATGCGGAATATCATGATGCCCTGGCGCTTTCGCTCAAGCTGGCGACGGCCTATACCCGCCTTTTTCTTGGTGCCGGAGGACCGCATTCGGCTCCGCCGTACGAATCTGCCTATAGCAGCGAGCGCGGAACGCTCTTTCAGGCGCCGACGGCGGAGATGAGCGACCTTCTGAGAGAACTTGACTTGGCTGTGCCTGAAAACCTGAAGGAGCCTGCGGATCATATCGCCATCCAGCTCAATGTGTTGGCCGAGTTCGCAGCGCGAACAATTCTCGTCATGACCGATGGTGACAGGCGAGGCGAAATGGAACTGCGTTCTCAGCAAACCGTCTTTATCGATACCCATCTTTTGAATTGGCTTCCGGCGTTCCGTGATGATTGCGTCGCCAATGACCCAAGCGGTTTTTACGGAACCGTGTCCAAAGCGACAGTCGCTTTTCTCGAAAGGGATAAAGTTTGGCTCGCCGGTGGCGGAAACGCCGCCTGAGGCCATTTTTTACAACTCATTTACATCATTTTACAGCCTATTCATCCCCCCCCCGAATGGCATTTACACATGGGTGCTAAACAGAACTGACCTGCAAGAAAGGGTTTTCATGGGATGGCGCGCTCTTCACTCGGCGTACTATCTTGTCATAAAGAAAGGGGGAGTGATCATGTCGACTTTCCATTCCTATCGTATTTCAAGGCGTAATTTCCTGATGAGCGCCTCAGCTTTTGGCACCATCGGGGTTTTAGCGCCGTCGCTTCTGACATCGGGGGCGGCCCATGCCGCGGCCGATGGCGAAGTGTTGACCGGCTCGCACTGGGGTGCTTTCCGGGCCACGGTCAAAGGTGGCCGATGGACCGCCGTTGCGCCGTGGGAGGGAGACCCACATCCGAGTCCGCAGATCGAAGGCGTCATGGATTCCGTCTACTCGCCTTCGCGTATCAAATACCCGATGGTCCGCAAAGCCTACCTTGAAAAAGGACCGGGCGCGGCCGTCGATCAACGTGGCAACAATGAATTCGTCCGTGTGTCCTGGGACAAGGCACTCGACCTGGTGGTTGGGGAACTGAAGCGCGTTAAGGACAAATACGGACAGGCCGGCACATTCGCCGGTTCATACGGCTGGAAGAGTTCCGGCCGGTTGCACAATTGCCAAAGCCTGCTGCGTCGGGCCTTGAACGTCGGTATGGGTGGCGCTTTCGTCAACAGCAGCGGCGACTATTCCACCGGGGCTTCGCAGATTACCATGCCACACGTCATGGGCACGCTGGAGGTCTACGAACAACAGACCGCATGGCCCGTCGTGGTTGAAAGCACTGACCTTCTGGTCTTCTGGGGCGCTGACCCCGTCAAGACCGGACAGATCGGCTGGACCATCGCGGACCACGATTCCTATCCGTACCTGAAGGCCTTCAAGGATACCGGCAAGAAGGTCATCTGCATCGATCCGATCCGGACCGACACCGCCAAGTTCTTCGGTGCTGAATGGATTCCGGTCCGTCCGCATACGGATACGGCGCTCATGCTCGGCATGGCCCATACCCTGTATACGGAAGGGTTGCACGATCAGGCGTTCCTGGATGACTACACCTTCGGCTTCGACAAGTTCCTGCCCTATCTGCTGGGCAAGAGCGACGGTGTGCCGAAATCGGCCGAATGGGCGGCGGGAATCTGCGAAATTGCGCCCGACAAGATCAAGGAACTGGCGCGGGCGTTCAGGAAGAGCCGCACCATGCTGGCCAGCGGCTGGTCCATCCAGCGTCAGCACCATGGCGAACAGAGCCACTGGATGCTGGTGACTCTGGCGTCGATGATTGGCCAGATTGGCCTGCCCGGCGGTGGCTTCGGCCTCAGCTACCACTATGCCAGTGGTGGCGCACCGTCGGCCAACAGCCCGGTC
>JAPHTL010000239.1 GCA_026193355.1 Rhodospirillales bacterium | reverse complement strand
GCTCGCCTATAAAGAATGCGCCGGTTCGCACCATGAAAAGAAGCGGCAGGGAGATACAGGAAAGGTAAAATCGTGAGAGGCCAAAAACGTGCGCGAGGGCTGCATTTCAGGGATCTCATATGCGCGCCGGAAGAACTGGCTGCAATCATTGCCGAAATCGAAGAATCCCTTCGAAATCACCTGAAAATCAGCGCTGATAATGACGCCTCCCGTGATTCAGAACATGATCCAGAAACGGTGTCGCTTCTCGATTCCCTCAGGGAAAAGGCGGAGCTTCTGTCGAAGGCGTCGAGTCGCGGTTGCAGGCGAATCGGCTTTCTGGAATCGGCAATCAACAACGTCGGGCAAGGACTCTGCGCCTTCGATGGGGAGCGGCGGCTGGTTTTCTGGAACGACGCCTTCGCCCTCATGTACGATTTCCCCGATGATTTTCTGCAGATCGGCACACCCTTGACGAAACTCTTCGATTTCCTGATCGAAAGGGGAGATTTCGGACGCCGCGCGCCCGAAAAACAGGCCGAACGTGTTTCCCGGCTGATGGAAAAGCGGCGCGGCGCGATAGAAGTCAGACGACTGAACGGAACAGCCCTGAAAATCTTTGCTGACCAGATGTCCGAAGGGGGCGTTGTGGTTGTCCTGACGGACATCAGCGATATCATCGCGACCAGGGAAGAACTGCGCGAGGCGCGTGACGCCGCCGTCGCCGCGAATCGCACAAAAACCGAATTTCTGGCGGCGATGGGCGATGAGTTCCGTACGCCGCTGAGCGGCGTCATCGGCATGACCGAGCTGTTGATGGATACGCCACTGACGGCGGAACAAAAGCAATTCGCAGGCACCATACGCGAATCTGCGGAAACGCTTCACCACGTCCTGGGGAACGTGCTTGACGCCTCACGCATTGAAAGCGGGAAGTTCGCCTTGAACGGAAGCGACTTCGCCCCGGTTGAAATGCTGAACGGACTGATCAATTCGGCGCTTTCGCGGGCGCAGTCGAAGGGATTGGCCCTGCTTGCCCGAATCGCGCCCAATGTTCCGATTGTCGCCTACGGTGACGAGGGACGTCTGAGGCAGGTCATTATCAATCTGATCAATAACGCCATAGGGGCGACCAGCCGGGGCGAGATTACGGTTTCTGTTGCTTTCGATCCTGACGGCGAGGGCGGGGGGATCGCCCGCTTCGAGGTGCTGGACTCGGGTCCCGGACTTCCCCCGGAACAGGCCGAAGGAATCTTCGCCCTGTACAAGGGGAACCGCGGCGGGTCGGGCAGCGCAGGCATCGGTCTCGCCATCAGCAGACAGCTGATCGAACTCATGGGCGGAACCATCGGCGTAGAGCCAGGGGAGAAAGGCGGATGCAGGTTCTGGTTTTCCGTTCCGCTTGCCGCCCCCAGAGGCGGCGACATTCTCCATCCCGCCACTTCGCACTCTCTTGCCAGGGATTCCTTGCTCTCGGAAACGCCGCTGACCGACCCGGAGGTAATCAGAGAGCTTGAACGCGCATTGAACAGGGAGCTGGTCGAAAGCCTGTTTCAGGCCTACAGGACCGATGCCCGGCAACGGCTTGCCGCCATCCGTAGCGCGGCGGAAGCGGACAATGCAAAGACGCTGGAGGAAGAAGCCCACAGCATCCAGGGGGCCTCCGGCAATCTCGGATTGCGACGGATATCCTCATGCGCGCGGCAAATTGTGGTGGCGTGCCGCCAGGACCGGAGCGCCGATGCTATCGCCCTGATTCCCGTTCTGGAGAAAATCGCCGAAAACACGCTTGGCGCGCTGGCGTCGCTTGGGCTGGCGATTGAAGAGTGATCACATCACCTTATTTCGATTGAAAGCGTCGAAGCCAGATCGCGCATCAGTTCCGGTTCTTTATCGGCCGGCACGTGTCCGGGAAGGGTGAAAAGAGAAACGATCCAAAAAACCGCGCCATCCATCTGTTCATCTTAATTCACGCAGAATATGGAATCAGGCCGCCGCGTTTTTTTCCGACCAGTCCGACAGGGTCCGCCCAAGCCGCGCCGCCGTATCCGCGTCCAGATCCATGATCGTGAAACGTTTGTTCTCGCGGATACGCAGCCGGATCAGGGAAATGCCGCCTTCATACTCGACGTTCATCACCTCCACCCTCTTGCCCCAGGGCGCGTCAATGTCGTCGAGGAGGGTTACCGTTTCATGGTCCGCCATGTTGTTTCTTTCCTGTGGTTATCCGTTTTGTTCGATCAGGTGTTTGCGATCCGATCGAAATAACGGGCGCGATAGATCAGTCTGACCTTTCCGTCATCGGGCGAATCCGCGAATCCCGCACGGTCATGCAGCACATTGTTGCTGACCAGCCCCTGCCCCGGCGACATCCTGTGTCCGAAAACGTAGGGATTCTCCCCGTTCATCAGATCTTCAAGACAGGCGACCGCTTCGCTCAGCAAAGGGTCGTCACGCCAGACAATGTTGCGCTTGCGCATAGTGTAACGCATGTGCAGGGCGCCACTCGACGGGTGCCGCATGAACACCGGCCCCGTTCGATCTCCCCTGATTTTCTTCCCGTCCTCGACGTTCTCGGGAATCATCATGGCCTCGGGATGCATCAGGGCGCGGACGTAGTCAGGGTTTTTCTCGCGGATCTGGATATAGAGAACCTCGTGGTCAAGCAGCTGGTTTTCGCCGCCCTCCATCGAATCGCAGACGCAATGGAGCAAAAGGCCGTGAATCTGCCTGTCCAGCAGATTGTAGTAGCCGTCCGTGTGCCATTTGATCGGCCGGTCGGAATACGGAATGTATCGCAAGCGCCCCGTTTCTTCGGCCGCCGCGATGTGCAGGGGGGTGATTCCATCGTCGTCGGCATGCAGGTTCGAATCCAGGTTATGAAGCCCAAATCGCGCACCGACGGCGCGAATCGTCTCTTTCTCCGCCGGCGCCGTTGATACGCCCCCCCCAACGGTCGCGTAGAGCGCCATGTTGGTCTTGCGCACCAGCGCCATCATCGCTGCGAACTCGGCGTCGTTTATCTTTGAGGGGTCATTGACCTCGACCACAAGATCACCCGCCGATGCGGGATAATCCGCGAGTTTTTCGTCGCGCCAACGGGCATAGGCGTCATCGTCGTCGAGATCGAACGGCCCGCCAGCCGCAAAAAAATACTCATCCTGGGTTTGTGTTGTCGTCATCGCATTTACCGCCAAATTACCTATCGTGAGGGATGAAAGTCTTTTAATTTCCGTTTATTATCCTAAGGTGGCCGGGCGAGAAAGAAAGCTATAGATTCCCGGCTCCATATTAGATTATAGTGATATACAGCGATTAAATGAGATATTGAATATCCGGCACCGACGGACAGCCCGAAAAAAACGAGGAAACAAGGCCGGGCCGGAACAAGGGAGAACGTCTTAGAGGGTTGACCCTGCGTTGATCTTCTTCAGTTCATGGCTCTTTGGTTGGGAGCCTTCCGTGATAAAGAGCCGAACATAAGGCCGTGTCGCGGAAGTTGGCGCACCGGACACGTATTCGCCGTGCGGCGGACGTGTTGGAGCATTCACCAACCGCCATCGGATTTGTTCTCCATCAAGGTTTTGGTGTTCGGGTTCCGGCACCGTTGAGTGTTAACAAGTTTTTTTTTGGTTTGTGGAGGAGTATCCATGGCGAAGAAGATGCCAGAAACGCCGTTGCTGGATCAGCTTGAGAGCGGCCCGTGGCCGAGCTTCGTGACCGGCCTGAAGCGGCTCGCAAATTCCGAAGACAAGCCCTACGCCAACATGGTGAAGAGCCTTCTTGGTCAGCTTGAGCATTCCTATGAAACCCGCAAGGGTTACTGGAAGGGCGGCACCATCGGCGTCATCGGTTATGGCGCGGGCGTCATCCCCCGCTTTTCCGAGGTTTCCGACAAATACCCCGAGTCGAAGGAATTCCACACCCTGCGTGTCATTCCGCCGGCAGGCATGCACTATTCGACCAAGCTTCTTCGTGACATGTGCGATGTCTGGGAGGAGCACGGCTCCGGCCTGATCGCCTTCCACGGCCAGTCCGGCGACATCATGTTCCAGGGCTGTGATTCCGCGAATGTCCAGCCCGCGTTCGACAAGTTCAACGAGATGGGCTTCGATCTGGGCGGCGCTGGCGCCGGCATCCGGACGTCCATGAGCTGTGTCGGCGCGGCGCGCTGCGAACAGTCGTGCTACGACGAGCAGAAGGCCCATCGCATGATCATCAACTCGACGCTTGATGACATGCACCGCCCGGCCCTGCCCTACAAGTTCAAGTTCAAGTTCTCCGGCTGCGCCAACGACTGCGTGAACGCCACGCACCGTTCGGACTTCGCCGTGCTTGGCACCTGGAAGGACAACATCCAGATCGATCAGGCGGAATTCAAGAAGTATGTCGCCGATCGCGGTGTGAAGGAGATCTACGAGCAGGTCATCAACATGTGCCCCACCCGGGCCATGACCATCAATGAAGACAACTCGCTCGACATCGACAGCCACAGCTGCGTGCGCTGCATGCACTGCATCAACGTCCTGACCAAGGCGCTCAGCCCCGGCAAGGAACGTGGCTGCACGGTTCTGGTCGGCGGCAAGCGGACCCTCAAGGTCGGCGACATGATGGGCATCAACCTGATCCCGTTCATGCGTCTCGAAACCGAAGAGGATTACGAGAAGCTGACCGAGTTCGCCACCGAGGTTCTTGAGTTCTTCGCCGAAAACGCGCTGGAACATGAACGCCTTGGCGAAATGATCGACCGTATTGGCTTCCCGAACTTTATCGAAGCCATGGGGATCGACGTTACCCCCAACATGGTCGCGCATCCCCGCACCAACTCCTATGTCCGCATGGACGGATGGGACGAGGAAGCCGCAAAATGGAGTGAGCGCCGCGCCCCGGCCGCCGAGTAAGGCAAACGGGACACAGGCATCAGGATATTAAGGACAGGCGGCCGCGCCGGAAGGCGCGGCCAGCCGGAGACAAGGGGTTAATCCCCGCTGCCCGGAGGAAAAAATGAGCCAAGCGCGTCAGCCGATTGAAAGTGGTGTTCCGGATCCATTCCAGTACATGCACCCGGCCCTTAAGGACAACTACGGCAAGTGGAAGTGGCATGAGCGTCCGCGCGTCGGCGTTTTGCATCACGTTGCGGAAAACGGCGGTGAGGTCTGGACCGTCAAGGCCGGCACCCAGCGCCAGATGGATGTGTACACCATCCGCAAGCTCGCCGACATCGCCGATGAATTCGCCGATGGCTTCGTGCGTTTCACCGCACGCAGCAATATCGAATACATGGTCACGGACCCTGCGAAGGTCGATCCCCTGATTGCCAAACTGAACGCCGAAGGGTTCCCCGTCGGCGGCACCGGCAACTCGATCTCCATGATCTCGCACACCCAGGGCTGGCTGCACTGCGACATCCCCGGCACCGACGCCTCGGGCGTGGTCAAGGCGCTGATGGATGAGCTCTACGAAGAGTTCACCCGCGAGGAAATGCCGAACCGTGTGAAGATCACCACGTCATGCTGCCAGATCAACTGCGGCGGACAGGGCGACATCGCCATCAACGTTCAGCACACCAAGCCGCCGACCATCAACCACGATCTGGTGGCCAACGTCTGCGAACGCCCCTCCGTCGTGGCCCGCTGCCCCGCAGCGGCGATCCGTCCGGCGCTGGTCAACGGCAAGCCGAGCCTGGAAGTCGACGAGCGCAAGTGCATTTGCTGCGGCGCCTGTTATCCGCCCTGCCCGCCGATGCAGATCAACGATCCGGTCAACACCAAGATTGCGATCTGGGTGGGTGGCAAGCACAGCTCGACCCGTTCCAAGCCCAGCTTCCACAAGCTGGTGGCCGCAGGCCTTCCGAACAACGCGCCGCGTTGGCCGGAAGTGGCGGACGTGGTCAAGAAGATCGTCAGCGCCTACAAGAAGGACGCCCGCGCATGGGAACGCATGAGCGAGTGGATCGACCGTGTGGGCTGGCCGCGTTTCTTCGAACTGACCGGCCTGCCGTTCACCAAGTACCACATTGACGACTGGGCGGGTTCGCGCAAGGCGCTGAACACCTCCGCCCAGGTCCGCTTCTAGTACGCAACCTAATAAAAAGACTTAGGAGGAAACCGTACGATGAAGTTCGCACTGCTGGTCAACGAGGGACCTTTCACCCATCAGGCCTCGGACTCCGCCTATCTGTTTGCGAAGGCGGCGATCGAGAAGGGCCATGAGGTTCCCCGTGTCTTCTTCTATTATGACGGCGTGAACAACGCCAACAAGCTGTCTGAGCCACAGGCGGATGACCGCAATCTGGTCAAGCTGTGGGGCGCGTTGGCGAAAGATCACGAGGTCGATCTCGTGGTCTGCGTCGCCGCTGGCATGCGCCGGGGCATCAAGGATGACATCCTTGCCGAAGGCTTCCGGATTTCGGGCCTTGGCCAGTTGATCGAAGCTGGCCTGGGAACCGACCGTCTGGTCATGTTCGGCGACTAAGGAAGAGGACAGCAAACAATGGCTTTTGAATTCGACACTGAAGGCGTCAAGAAGACCTTCACCTTCCTTAACCGCAAGGCGCCCTACGGCACGATCTACGCGCTGGAGGTTCTGGAAACCGTCCTGATCACCGCTGCTTTCGAACAGCACGCCAACATCGTCTTCATCGACGACGGCGTTTACCAGATCAAGAAGGGCCAGGACACCAAGGCCGTCAACATGAAGAACTTCCTGCCCACCTACGGCATCATCGAGATGGAAAAGGACGATGCCGACGAGGATGAGGATATCGACATGGTCTGGCGGATCATCGTCGAGAAGGAGTCCATGGAGGCCCGCGGCCTGACCGAAGATGACTTCAAGGTCGGCGTGGAGGTGCTGAGCAGCGCCGAACTCGCCGAGGTTCTTGATCAATCCGACGTCGTCATCGGCGGTTGAGCGAGGGGAAACAGATTATGCTGCACACAGTCAACAAGTCACCCTTCGAGCGCAATGCGCTGGAAAGCTGCCTGCGCCTCGCCAAGAAGGGCAGCGCCATCATCCTGTTCGAAGATGGGGTCTATGGTGCGATGGCGGGAACCGCAAAGAGCGACATGGTCGCTTCGCGGACCGGCGATTATGAGTTCTACGTTCTGGGTCCTGATCTCGCAGCGCGGGGTATCGCCGAGGACCAGATTATTGGTGGGGTCAAGGTTGTCGATTACGGCGGCTTTGTCGACCTCGCTGCAGACAAAGGGACGGTACAGTCCTGGCTCTGATTGGATATGCGTCGTGGATGCGCCACGGCGGTTCTGTTTAGTCGTTGCAAGAAACGGGAGATTACAAAATGGCTTATGAAGTTGGTGGTCAGACCATCGAGGCCGATGAAGAGGGTTACATCCTCAACATCAACGAGTGGAACAAGGACCTGGCGGCGATCGTCGCCAAGGAAGAAGGCGTCGAGATGACCGACGAGCACTGGGAAGTGGTCAACTTCCTGCGTGAGTACTACGACGAGTACCAGATTGCTCCCGCCATCCGCGTTCTGGTCAAGGCCCTGAAGAAGACCATGGGCCCGGACAAGGGCAACAACAAGTACCTGTACGAGCTGTTCCCCTATGGGCCGGCCAAACAGGCTTGCAAAATCGCCGGTCTCCCCAAGCCGACCGGCTGCGTCTGATTATTGCGGGTTTCCGGGGGGCGCATCGCGTCCCCCGCGTACCGCGAAGCGAACAAAGGGCTGTGACGGCATGTCGACCCTAACGGTATTTTTTGCGCTTCTTTTCTATGCTGCGACCACGATTCTGGTCGGCGGTCTTGCTTTCAAGATTCGCCAGTACTGGGTCACGCCATCGCCGCTGAAAATTCCTACGACGCCGGCGCCACTGACACGCAGCGGCGCTGCGGTTCGTGTTGCTCGTGAAGTGGTGTTTTTCGAAAGCCTTTTCAAGTCCAATAAATGGATATGGATATTCGCCGCCCTTTTCCATGCGGCGCTGGCGCTCGTTCTGCTTCGTCATTTTCGTTATTTCATTGAACCTGTCTGGACCTGGGTCGTTCTGGTCCAGCCTTTCGGCATTTACGCCGGAATTGTGATGGTGGTCGGCCTGATGGGCCTGTGGGCGCGGCGGATCCTTGTGGATCGCGTCCGTTACATCACCGGCCCCTCCGATCACCTGATGCTGCTTTTGCTGGTTGGCATCGGCGTATCGGGACTTTCCATGAAGTTCGTCGCGCATACCGACATCATTCAGGTAAAGGCCTTCTTCCTTGGTCTTATGCGCTTCGACTGGCAACCCCTGCCCTCCGACCCGAACCTTCTTATCCATCTCGGGCTGGTGGCGTTATTGATGATCCTGTTCCCGTTCAGCAAGCTGCTGCATGTTCCGGGCGTGTTTTTCAGCCCGACCCGGAACCAGCCGGACGACGCCCGCGAGAAGCGCCATCTGGCGCCGTGGGCGGCACCGCTGGACGCACAACGGGACAACTGAGCGAGTCGAGGAGCGGATCGTGGCCAAGGACGAATTCGAAACACCAACATACCGCGAGTACGACGAAATTCCGTCGGTGCGCGAAGGGTCAATGGCCCATTCAAGCCCGTTCGTCGCGAAGCCGGACCATCAGGAGCCCCTCGGCTTCCCCGGGGAACTGGTGGACGACTGGGAAACCAAGGCCGTCGAAAAGCTGGGCGAGCTTCTGGGCAAATACCGCTCGTTGCGTGTTTATCTCGACGCCTGCGTGAAATGCGGCGCGTGCACGGACAAATGCCACTACTACATCGGCACACAGGATCCGAAGAACATGCCGGTGGCGCGTCAGGATCTGCTGCGCTCGGTCTATCGCCGCCACTTCACCCTGGCTGGCAAGATCGCGCCGGGTCTGGTCGGCGCGAAAGAACTCGACAAGCCGATGCTCGACGACTGGTACACCTATTTCCACCAGTGCTCGCAGTGCCGCCGCTGTTCGGTGTTCTGCCCCTACGGCATCGACACGGCCGAAATTTCCATGGCCGCGCGCGAGATCATGGACCACATCGGTCTGGGCCAGAAGTACTGCAACGAAATTCTCACCAAGGTTCACAAGATCGGCAACAACCTCGGCCTGCCCGAACCGGCGCTGGCCGATACGCTGGAGGGCCTTGAGGAAGACGTCGAGGAAGAGACCGGCGTTGCCGTCAAGTTCCCGCTCGACGT
>JAPHTL010000087.1 GCA_026193355.1 Rhodospirillales bacterium | reverse complement strand
GGTCTTTTCCTGATTTATGAGCCGGGCGGTGAAGGCGTCCATGTATCGTCGCGGATCAAGGGTCCGGAGCGGAGCCGTCTGCTCAACGCCCTGAAGGACATTGTGGGCGACGATGAAGCCGTCGTCGCCAGAACCGCCGCCGAGGACGCCAACCCCGAAGCCCTTGCCGCCGAGCTTGAATCCCTGCGAATGCAGTGGCGTGACATCAAGGCGAAGGCCGGCAACAGCGCGCCGCCATCGCTGCTTCTGGCCCCGCCCACCGCGCTGGAGCGCGCCTTGCGCGATCATTCCGGGCCGAACCTGCGCTGCATCGTCGCCGAGGACCCGGCAACGCTGGCCATGGCGCGTGAGGCCTGCAACCGCGCAACGCCGGGACTTGACGGGTTGCTGGAACTTCACCGGGGCAAGGGCGCCCTGTTCGATACCCACGACATTGAAGCCCAGATCGACGAGGCCCTGTCGCCCAATGTGCGCCTGCCTTCCGGCGGTTCCTTGGTGATCGAACGTACGGCGGCCCTGACCGTGGTGGACGTAAACAGCGGCGGACAGGACGAATCGGGGAAAAGCCGGATGATTCTGGCCGCGAACCTTGAAGCAGCCGAGGAACTGGCCCGGCAGGTCCGCCTGCGCAACCTGAGCGGCCAGATCGTTGTCGATTTCATCAACATGCGCGATCCAAAGGACCGTAAACGCCTGCTTCAGACCATCACGAAGGTATTTTCCGATGATGGGCGAACCGACCTGTTCGGCATGACCAGACTGGGGCTGGTTGAAATCCGTCGCAAGGCGGCGCGGGCATCGCTGGCCGACACCCTGCTTGCCCCCTGCCCGTCATGCGGCATCGGCAGATTGCTTTCCCCCGAAACGGCAGCTTTCTCCCTGATGCGCGGACTGCTGCGTCTGGGACGCAACCGTTCGGGCGGTGGCGCTGCATTTGCGATAACCACCGCACCCGCCGTCGCAGCCGCTCTGAACGGCGCGCTGGCCGAACATCTGAAAGAGGCGGAACGGCGCGCGGGATTCAGCGTAACGATGACAACCGACCCAACGCTGCCTCCCGATGGCTTCATTCTTGGGTGACTGAAAAGACGGAGGGGCCGCCATGACGGATGGAAAAGACCCACAGGACGCAAAGGTCGTTCCCCTGCGCCCGGCCCGCTGCCCGAACTGCGGAAAACCCGTGGTGCAGGCCTTCCGCCCCTTCTGTTCAAAACGCTGCGCCGATGTCGATCTGGGGCGCTGGCTGGGCGGACATTACCGGATTCCGACCAATGAAGGGCCGGACATGGAAACCGACCCGTTCCCCCCCGATGAACAGCCCGAATAAGTGTTGATTGGGAACGTCCGAAGCGTCTGGACAGGGCGTCTGATTTCTTCTATACACGCCGTCGCGGCGCTGAACCGTCGCACCGGGTTCCTTTCTGGGAATCCAGCCCTTTGGGGCATGCCCAGGTAGCTCAGTTGGTAGAGCACATGACTGAAAATCATGGTGTCGGTGGTTCGATTCCGCCCCTGGGCACCATTCGCCCCCTAACGGACTGAAACGGCTAAGCTTAAGGCTTTTCGACCGGTACGCTTTTGATCGTATCCTTGGCGTGGTTCTGCAGATATGTGAGAATCAGGCGCTGGTCATCCTTTGGCAGGCCGGTCCGTGGCCCCATGACCTTGAGCAACGACACCCACTGATTGGCCGTGTATTTGTGCGGAATGCGCCGCTGATGACAGACGGTGCATCGTGTCGCGAACAAGTCCCAGGCCGCCCTCCAGATATCCCCCAGTTCAGAAGTGATGTTCCCGTCCATGATCCACCCTTCGAAAGCGGCGCCCTTCCAGATTATCTGGGTATCGGGATCCGTCACTACGTCGAGGGGGCGTAGCCGTTCGACCGCAGGAGAAGAAAGGACAGCGCTCATGATCCTTTTTCCGGGCAAAGCGTAGAGAACCCTCTCCGCTCCTTCCTGATGCCAGCCACGAATCTCCACCCGCGACCATCCGGGAATTGTTTCCATGATGGTGAGTTTCGCCGCCACCAACACCTTGCCAACCGCCTTGGCCTGCTTACCGGAGTCGGTATAAATGGCGATGGTTTTCGTGGCATAGGCAACGTCGCCCCCGTCGGCAATGGCGGGACCGGCGAAGGCGGCAAAGAGAAGCGCAAGGGCCAGATTCTGAAATATCATGGCCAGACGATCATTCTTCCGCGTGGAACTGGTTCCGGATTTACGCATGACACCCTCGGATATACCTCACAAAAGGAGGAAAAAGAGGAGGCCGGAAAACCGGCCTCCTCCTCTCTTCGACAGTCTTAGGCATCAGGCACCGTTAGGAGCATTGAAGACCTTCAACTTGGGCAGGCTTCCCGTGAATTTCTCCACGTCAACCAGACCCGTATGTCCGCAGTTGCCCTGAGCCAGTTTGGATGTGCCCAACCCGGGCGTCAGGCAGTTGACGTCACCGTAGGCATCAAGGCTTCCGACCTTGCCGCCCTCGGCCGGATCGTACCAGCCGCCTTCGTAGACACGGACCACTCCCGGCCGGATATCGTCGCTAACGACGGCACCGGTCAGGATCTGGCCGCGATCGTTGAACACCCGGACCACATCGCCGCTCTTGATGCCGCGCGCCGCCGCGTCCTTGGTGTTGATGACACAGGGCTCACGGTCGGCGACCGCATAACCCGCCCGCAGCTTGGTGCCGCAGAGTTGCGAGTGCAGACGGTCTTTCGGGTGCCCGCTGTTGACGTGCAACGGATACTTCGCACCCTTCCCACCGAGGCGTTCGATGGGTTCCATCCAGGTCGGATGGGGTGAGCAATCGTCGTAGTTCATCTTCTCGATGTTCTTCGAGTAGATCTCGATCTTGCCCGTGGGTGTGCCCAACGGCTCGAGAAGCGGATCCTTCCGGTACGCCTCGTAACGGACGAACTTCTTCGCCGCATCGGTGATCGGGAAAACAACAACGCCTTTCTTCCAGAACGCGTCGAAATCGGGGACTTCGATATTCTTCGCCTGTCCCTGCTTCACGGCCTCGGCATAGAACGACCGGATCCAGTCCATCTCGCTCTTGCCTTCGGTGAAGGCCTGTTTCTGGCCCAACCGGTCGGCGATTTCGGCGAAGATGTCGTAGTCATTCCGCGCCTCGAACACCGGATCGACCACCTTCTTCATGGCGAGGATCGCCTTCATCGAATAGTCGCCGATGTGGTCGATGTCGTTGCGTTCGTAGGACGTGGTTGCCGGCAGGACGATGTCGGCGAAGCGCGCCGTGGCTGTCCATTGGAAATCCTGGACCACGACGGTTTCGAGGCTCTGCCAGGCCTTGATCATGCGATTGCGGTCCTGGTGGTGGGCGAAGGGATTGCCGCCCGTCCAGTATGCCATCTTCACGGCCGGGTATTTTTCCCGCTTGCCGTTGAAGTCGAATTCGCCACCAGGGTTCTCCAGCATATCGACGATACGCGACACCGGGATCGACGCCGCCCCCGCCTGAGTCAGCCAGGCTGCCCCTTCGACGGCCTTGCCGCCGTCGGTGATGCCGGGCAGGACCGGGCTGTTGGCCGACGGTGCGCCACCACTGGCATAGTGGTAGCTGAGGCCGAAGCCACCGCCGGGCAGGCCAATCTGGCCAATCATCGACGCCAG
>JAPHTL010000038.1 GCA_026193355.1 Rhodospirillales bacterium | reverse complement strand
CGCCGGATCAATCCGTTTTGCCTGATCAAGAAGCCACAGTGAATGATCGTAGCGCGCGCCCGGCCTGATCGCCGGATAAAGCCTGGGGACGGTTTCAAGGTTATGGTTGAAGACATCCGGCGCGGCTTTTACTACAGCTTCAATTGCCCCTTCTTTTCCCCGAAAATCAGGGGTCAGAACTTCAATCGTCGTATCCGGCGCATATTTGCGAATAAGGGTGATGACCTGAACGAACTGGTCCGCACCGCCATCGGAAAGATCGTCCCGATCCACCGATGTGATCACAACATGGCGACACCCCATGGATTTGACCGATTGCGCAACACCTTCCGGTTCCGCCGGATCAACCCTGCCGGGCTTTCCGGTCGCAACGTTGCAGAATGCACAACCGCGCGTACAGATGTCGCCGAGGATCATGAATGTGGCGTGCTTGCGCTCCCAGCATTCACCAATATTGGGACAAGCCGCTTCCTCACAAACCGTATGCAGGTTTTTATCCCGCATCATCCGGCTTATTTCGGCGAAGTTCTTTGAGGTCGGCGCCTTGACGCGAATCCATTCGGGCTTGCGTTTCACCGGGTTGTCTGGCTTGTGCGCCTTTTCAGGGTGGCGTTCCTTGGGGTTCAGTGGCATGTGGGGCGCCTAGAAATGAATGGCGCGACCGTAGGCATCCAGAACCGATTCATGCATCATTTCCGACAACGTCGGATGTGGAAAAACGGTATGCATGAGGTCCGCCTCGGTCGTCTCAAGGGTTTTGGCGACGGTATATCCCTGTATCAGTTCCGTCACCTCGGCGCCCACCATATGCGCGCCGAGCAATTCGCCCGTTTTCGCATCGAAAATGGTTTTTACAAGGCCTTCCGCCTCGCCAAGCGCAATAGCCTTGCCATTTCCCATGAACGGGAAGCGTCCGACCTTTACCTTGTAGCCCTTCTCAATGGCGCGTTTTTCGGTAAGGCCGACACTGGCCACCTGCGGGTGACAATAGGTGCAACCGGGAATGCGTGAGTGGTCCAGCGGGTGAACGTCCTTTTGTCCTGAGATTTTCTCGACACAGATGATTGCCTCGTGGCTGGCCTTGTGGGCCAGACAGGGCGCACCAGCCACATCGCCGATGGCGAAAACGCCAGAGGCGCTTGTCTTGCACCATTCGTCCGTTGCGATAAAACCCTTTTCATCGAGCTTGACGCCGGCCTTGTCCAAACCAATGTTTTCGGTGTTGGGCGTTACGCCAACGGCGGTGATGACCTTGTCCACCGTCACTTCGGACGTTTTACCGCCCGATTCCAGTGTGGCGACAATCCCGTTTTTAACCTTCTTCAGGGACTTCACCTTTGTTCCTGTATGGATTTTCATGCCCTGCTGTTCCATGGACTTGCGGGCGAACTGGGAAATTTCCGCATCCTCCACAGGCATGATCTGGTCAAGAACCTCGACGACCGTCACGTCTGCACCCATGGTCAGGTAGAAACTGGCGAATTCGATGCCGATGGCGCCCGAACCGACGACAAGGAGGGATTTCGGCATTTCGGCGGGAATAAGGGCCTCTCGATAGGTCCAGATTTTGTCGCCATCCGGCTCCAGCCCCGGAAAAACCCGCGCACGGGCGCCCGTTGCAAGAATGATGTTCTTCGCCGATAGCTGGTCAACGGGTTTTCCGTCTTTTTCCACCTCAACGCTACCGCCGCCAAGAAGGCGTGCGAACCCATCGAAAACGGTGACCTTGTTCTTCTTAAGAAGGTGCCCAACACCGGAATTCAGCTGCTTGGATATCGCGCGCGATCTATCAACTATTTTCTTAAGATCAAACGCCAACCCATTAATTTTAAGGCCATAAGAGTCTGCGTGCTGCGCGTTTCGATAGACCTCGGCGCTACGTAGAAGAGCCTTGGTCGGGATACAGCCCCAATTGAGGCAAATACCGCCTAGGTGCTCCTTTTCGACGAGTGCCGTTTTAAGCCCGAGTTGCGCCGCGCGAATGGCGGCAACATAACCGCCCGGCCCACCACCAATCACAAGCAGATCAAATTTTGTCTCAGCCACCGCGCCCTCCTACAGAATCATGCTCATCGGGCATTCGATGAATTTTCGGAAGGCCGCCAGGAATTCCGCACCGACCGCGCCATCGACCGAGCGATGGTCAACGGACAGTGTGCAAGTCATCACGGTAGCGATGGCGAGCTGTCCGTCACGAACAACGGGGCGTTGCTCACCTGCGCCAACGGCCAGAATGCAGGACTGCGGCGGGTTAATGATCGCCGAGAATTCCCGAATTCCGAACATGCCGAGGTTGGAAATCGTAAAACCGCCCCCCTGATATTCCTCGGGCATCAACTTTGCGTCCCGCGCCCGTGTGGCGAGATCCTTCATCTCGTTCGAAAGCGCCGCCAATCCCTTTGTATCGGCATTTCTGAGGACCGGGGTGATCAGACCATTGGGGGTGGCCACGGCAACGGACACATCAATCGTATTGAACCGCAGGATCGCTTCGTCGGTCCATGTCGCATTTGCGGCTGGAACCTCACGCAAAGCAAGGGCAACCGCCTTGACGATCAAGTCGTTGACCGAAAGCTTGAATGCCCCGCCCCCTTCCGGAGAACGTTCGTTAAGCTGCTTTCTGGCGTCCAGAAGAGCATCGATTTCGCAATCAATGGTCAGATAGAAATGCGGAATGTCACGCTTGGCCTCACCAAGACGCTTTGCAATGACCTTGCGCGCCATGCTGTTGGGGAAAGCGGTATGGGGTTCACCCGAGGCAACGGGAGTTGACGGAAGGCTTGCCGCACGCGCGGCTCCGCCGGCTTTGGCTGCCTCGATATCCTTTTTGACGATCCTGCCCCGTGGCCCGGTTCCCGTGACCTTACCGAGATCCAGTCCGGCCTCTGCCGCCAATCGTTTGGCAAGGGGGCTGGCAAAAACCCTGCTGCCCCCGACCTGGGAGTCACCGGCGGTTTGCGCCCCGGCACTTTGTGGTGCAGAGGCCTGTTTTATCGATTCTGGTGCGGACGGTTTCTTTTCGGATGGCGCAGGCGTTTTCGTCGTTCCCGTCGTTACCGTATCAAGTGCGGAAGCGTCCTCGCCGTCCTCAAGGATAAGAGCAATCGGCAGATTCACCGCAACCCCCTCGGTTCCTTCGGCAACCAGAATGCGGCCAAGAATACCTTCATCGACGGCCTCGACCTCCATCGTCGCCTTATCCGTCTCGATCTCGGCAATCGCATCACCGGCCGCAATCGCATCACCTTCGGATTTAAGCCACTTTGAAAGCTTCCCGTCCGTCATCGTCGGTGAAAGCGCCGGCATCAAAACCTGTATCGGCATCGCCCCGCCCCCCCCTATCGGTAACAGACGGCCTTGGCCGCCTCGACGACGTGCGTCGTTTTTGGGAGGGCCAGGGCTTCGAGGTTGGCCGCGTACGGCATGGGCACATCAACGCCGCAGACCCTGTTTACAGGCGCATCCAGATAATCGAAGGCGTTCTCCATCATCTGCGCGGCGATCTCGGAGCCGATCCCGGCGTAGGGCCAACCCTCTTCAAGCGTGACCAGACGATTGGTTTTTTTGACCGAAGCAACAATGGTTTCCGTATCAAGGGGGCGAATGGAGCGAAGATTGATGACCTCGGCCTCAATCCCTTCTGCAGCAAGCTGTTCTGCGGCCTCAAGCGCCACGCCGACCATGATCGAGAAGGCAACAATGGTGACATCAGCGCCCGCCCGTTCAATCTTCGCCTTCCCGATCGGGATGACGAAATCGTCGCTTTCCGGTACGTCGAAGCTTTGTCCGTAAAGAAGCTCGTTTTCCAGAACAACCACGGGATTCGGGTCGCGGATGGCGGCCTTGAGCAACCCTTTTGCGTCCTCGCCCGACCATGGCGCGACAACCTTGAGGCCGGGACAATGGGCGTACCACGACGCGAAACACTGTGAATGCTGGGCGGCGACGCGCGAAGCAGCCCCATTCGCGCCACGGAATACGATGGGACATGAAATCGCACCGCCTGACATGTAGAGCGTCTTGGCGGCGGAATTGATGATGTGGTCGATTGCCTGCATGGCGAAGTTGAACGTCATGAACTCGACGATTGGCCGCAATCCGGCCATCGCGGCCCCCGTCCCAAGGCCGGTGAACCCGTACTCGGTAATCGGCGTATCGACAACGCGCATGTCGCCGAACTCATCAAGAAGCCCCTGGCTGACCTTGTATGCGCCCTGATACTGCCCAACCTCTTCACCCATAAGAAAGACGGTGTCGTTACGGCGCATTTCCTCGGCCATGGCGTCACGCAAGGCCTCACGCACGGTCATGTTCTTCACCGGCCCGTCATAGACGGATTCCATCGGCGCCGGAGATGGCGCGTTGATTTCTGCGTCGACCGTTACGGCCTGTTCATGTGCAACCGAAGGGGTTTTGGCCGGAGCGGGCGCTATTGCAACCCCATCAAGCGCGGAGGCGTCCTCGCCGTCCTCAAGGATCAAGGCGATCGGCGCATTCACCGCGACGCCTTCGGTTCCTTCGGCAACAAGGATGCGGCCCATGACGCCATCATCGACGGCCTCTATCTCCATCGTCGCCTTGTCCGTCTCGATCTCGGCAATCGCGTCACCGGCAGCAACCGCATCGCCCTCTGATTTAAGCCACTTTGAAAGCTTTCCGTCCGTCATCGTCGGTGAAAGCGCGGGCATCAAAACCTGTATCGGCATCGTCCGTTCCCCCTCAGGCTTCGATCAACACGTCGGTGAACAATTCGGAAGGATGTGGTTCCGGGCTGTCCTGCGCAAAGGTTGCCGCCTCGGAAACCACGGCCTTGACCTCCTTGTCGATTTCCTTGAGGCGATCTTCGCTGAACCCGTTATCAAGAAGCATCTGTTTGACCAGATCGATGGGGTCGCTTTCGGAGCGAACCTTCTGGACTTCTTCCTTCGAGCGGTACTTCGCCGGATCCGACATGGAGTGCCCACGGTATCTGTAGGTTTTCATCTCGAGAATGATCGGCCCCTTGCCGCTTCTTGCATGGCCGGCAGCGTCCATCGCCGCATCGCGAACATCAAGAATGTTCATGCCATTGACCTGCTTGCCCGGGATGCCATGCGCGGCGCCGCGGCTGTAAAGTTCGGTCGTGGCCGAGGCACGTTCAATGGACGTGCCCATGCCGTATTTGTTGTTCTCGATGATGTAGATGATCGGCAGCTTCCAAAGGGACGCCATGTTGAAGGATTCATAGATCTGGCCCTGATTGACCGCGCCATCGCCGAAATAGCAGTAGCAAACCCCGTTGTCCTTCTTGTAGCGATGCGCAAATGCGAGGCCTGTCCCCAATGGAACCTGCCCGCCGACAATCCCATGACCGCCGTAGAAGTTGGCTTCGGTGCTGAACATGTGCATCGAGCCGCCCTTGCCTTTCGAATAACCACCTTCACGTCCGGTCAGTTCGGCCATTACCCCCTTGGGGTCCATACCGCACGCCAGCATGTGGCCGTGATCCCGATAACTGGTGATCGTCGAATCCTGCTTCTCCGCCGCCTTCATGACGCCCGTGATGACGGCTTCCTGTCCGATGTAGAGGTGGCAAAAACCGCCAATCAGGCCCATTCCGTAAAGTTGCCCCGCCTTTTCCTCGAACCGGCGAATCATGAGCATGTCCCGGTAATATCCGAGGAGCTCTTCTTCTGTGTATCGGGAGGATGAAGGACGCCCGCGCGCTGCCTTTTGAGGCCCCGGCTTTTTGCCGGCTGCGGCGGTTTTTTTGGCTGATGCTGGCTTGGCTGAGGCGCGCGCCATCGAACATCTCCTCTTGTGCGAAAAATGGCCGGCCATCAATCGAATGGCGGCACACACTACCTACACTCCAACACCTAAGTTGTTTGGAGTATAATTACAAGAGGAAATAAATCGCTATAACTTACTGATTTTTATGGCAATTTAACGTATTAATACGATTTCGGTTAATAGTAGAAAAACATAATAAACGGATCATCTTTCCTGAACGACAATGATGACCTCATCATCTCGACCGTAGTTGAGCATGACGCGGACTCGTTCTTCCAGCATGTCTGAATCGAGCGATTCAGGGTGCAGCAGCCTGACGCGACGCTCCCAGACATTACGTTCATATGTTATTTCGGATTGAACAGCCCTGGCCTCGGCAACGTTTTGCTTGAGCTGCGACCACGCGATAATACCACGCTCACCCTGTACGGCGTGGTATGCGAAATAGCTAACTATTCCCAGTCCAATGAGCGGCGACATCGCATACTGCGCGCGCGCCCGAATTTCTCTAAGCAAACCCATCGCTTCTGCGGGTTTAACCGCTCTTCTGTAGCCATCCCAGGGACAACATTCTGTTGCCTTCCCATAAGTATGCGACGAGAAGCGTTAACGAGAAATTACGAACGGGTCTTCGGATTGTGACTATCGAATATGAGGTTGAGGGTTCCGATATCAACGCAGGATTCCGCGGCCGGCGTAGCGGGCGGCCGTCGACAGTTCCTCTTCGATGCGGATAAGCTGATTGTATTTGGCAAGACGGTCGGAACGCGAAAGCGAACCGGTCTTTATCTGCCCGGCGTTGGTTGCAACCGCTATGTCTGCGATGGTTGAATCTTCCGTTTCACCGGAACGATGGGAAATCACCGCCGTATACCCGGCCTTGTGGGCCATTTCGACGGCAGCAAGCGTTTCCGTCAGGGTGCCAATCTGATTGACCTTCACGAGGATGGAATTTGCAACGCCCTGGGCGATGCCATCGGCCAGACGCACCGGGTTCGTCACAAAAAGATCGTCCCCGACAAGCTGTACCTTGCCACCGATGGCATCGGTCAGCGCCTTCCACCCGGCCCAGTCATCTTCGGCCATGCCGTCCTCGATCGAAACGATGGGATAGGTGCCTACCAGCTTGCTGTAGTAATCGACCATACCGCCGGCATCCAGCGTCTTCCCCTCGCCTTCCAGAACATATTTGCCATCCTTGAAAAACTCGGTCGATGCGGCATCAAGGGCCAGCATGATGTCATCGCCAGGTTTATAGCCCGCACTCTCGATGGCCTTCATGATATAGCCCAGCGCATCGTCGGAGCTGTTGACGGCCGGCGCGAAGCCCCCTTCGTCGCCGACATTTGTATTCAGGCCGGCGTCGGACAGCCCCTTCTTCAAGGCATGAAATACCTCTGCCCCCATGCGAATGGCGTCAGCACCGGTGGCCGCGCCGACCGGCATGATCATGAACTCCTGAATATCGACGGGGTTATCGGCATGCGCGCCCCCGTTGATGATATTCATCATGGGAACCGGCAGCAGATGGGCTGATGCGCCACCGATATAACGATAAAGCGGCAGGCCGACAGCCTCGGCCGCCGCCCGTGCGACGGCAAGGCTGACGCCGAGAATGGCGTTGGCGCCCAGACGCGCCTTGTTTGGCGTGCCATCAAGATCAATCATGATCTGATCGATGAACATTTGCTCTTCGGCCTCAAGGCCGGAAAGGGCATCGAAGATTTCCCCGTTTACCGCCTCAACCGCCCTGAGAACCCCCTTGCCGTTATAACGCCCCTTGTCCCCATCACGCAGTTCCACAGCCTCATGCGCACCGGTTGACGCACCTGATGGGACAGCAGCACGCCCAAATGCACCGCTGTCGAGGAGAACATCCACCTCGACCGTGGGGTTTCCCCGTGAATCGAGAATTTCGCGGGCATTGATATCGACGATCTCGGTCATTGGTGTATTTCTCCCTGGCGGAAAATTCGTATCTAAAGACGGACCGGGCGGGCCTTGGCCAGACGGTCAAACTCTACAAGGGTTTCCAGTATCTCACGAAGCGATTGCAACGGAATCATGTTGGGGCCGTCGCTGGGCGCGCTGTCGGGATCCTGATGGGTTTCAATGAATACGGCGGCAACGCCGATCGCCACGGCTGCGCGCGCCAGAACGGGTGCGAATTCGCGCTGCCCTCCGGACGTCCCCCCCTGCCCGCCGGGTTGTTGCACCGAATGTGTCGCGTCGAACACGACAGGGCAGCCGGTAGCGGCCAGAATGGGCAAGGCCCGCATGTCGGAAACCAGCGTGTTGTAGCCAAAGCTGGAGCCGCGTTCGCAGAGCATGACGTTTGGGTTGCCCGTGCTTTCGATTTTCTTCACCACATTGGCCATGTCCCAGGGGGCCAGAAACTGGCCTTTCTTGATGTTGATCGGCCGGCCGGTTTTGCCCGCAGCGATCAAAAGGTCCGTCTGACGGCACAGAAAGGCCGGGATCTGCAAAACATCAACGGCCTCGGCCACCCTTGCGCACTGCGCCTCGCTGTGAACATCGGTAATCACCGGACAGCCAACGGTTTCCCGAACATCGGCAAGAATCGGCAGCGCCTCATCCATGCCGATACCGCGCGGTGAATCGACGGATGTGCGATTCGCCTTGTCGAATGAGGACTTGTAAATCAGGCGCATGCCGACGGCGTCGGTCATTTCCTTGAGCGCGGTGGCCGTTTCAAGCGCGTGCGCCCGACTTTCCAGGGCGCAGGGACCGCCGATCAGGGTCAGGGGAAGGTCGTTGCCGACCTCGAAACCACCAATGGAAATGCGTCTTTGTTCGCTCACCCTGTACGCCTTTCCGTTCGGGTTAGACCAGACGTGACTGCGCGACCGCCGCCTCGATAAACGAGATGAACAATGGATGGGGGTTGAAAGGCTTCGACAGCAATTCCGGATGGAACTGTACGCCGACGAACCAGACATGCCCGGGGAACTCCACAATTTCCGGCAGAATGCCGTCAGGCGACATCCCGGAAAACAGAAGCCCGGCGCTTTCAAGCGCGTCCTTGTACGATACGTTCACCTCGTAGCGATGGCGGTGACGTTCGAAAATGACATCGGCCCCATAGATGCGGTGCACTTCGGTATCCGGCCTGACCCGGCATTCGTACGCGCCAAGCCGCATGGTCCCACCCTTGTCGCTTTCTTCGTCGCGACGATGCGTCACCCCTTCGGCAATCCACTCGGTCATCAGGCCGACAACCGGATCGTCCCAGGGGCCGAACTCCGTGGAGCCAGCCCCCTTGATCCCGGCCAGATTGCGCGCCGCTTCGACAACGGCCATCTGCATGCCAAGGCATATCCCGAAGAACGGGACGTTATGTTCCCGGGCGAACCTGACCGCCCTGATTTTGCCTTCCGTTCCCCGTTCGCCAAAGCCGCCGGGAACCAGAATGCCGTGAACGCCTTCAAGACGCTGCACTACGGCGTCCTCATCATCCGCCTCGAATATCTCGGCGTTCATCCATTCGAGGTTGACCTTGACGTTATTGGCGATGCCACCGTGGGTCAGCGCCTCATCAAGGGATTTGTAGGCATCCTTCAATTCCGTATATTTGCCGACGATCGCAATGGTCACCTCGCCTTCAGGCGAAATGACGCGCTGGACGATTTCCTTCCATGTGGAAACATCGGGATTCGGCGTCTCAAGGCCAAAGAAGTCGCAAACCTGCGCATCGAGGCCGGCCTCGTGGAGGTTCAGCGGAACCCGATAGATGGTGTCTGCATCAAGGCCGGGGATCACCCGTTCCTCGCGCACGTTGCAGAAAAGGGCGATCTTGCGCCGTTCTGAATGGGGAATTTCGCGATCAGCCCGGCACATCAGGATATCGGGTTGAATACCGACATTCTGCAATTCCTTGACGGAATGCTGCGTCGGCTTGGTCTTGAGCTCACCCGCCGCCGGAATGTAGGGCACCAGCGTCAGATGAAGAAACATCGTGCGCTCAATCCCCAGTTCATTGCGCATCTGGCGAATTGCCTCAAGGAACGGAAGGCTTTCGATATCGCCAACCGTGCCGCCGATTTCGCAGAGGATGAAATCCTCGTCCTGCACGTCGGCCTGGGCGAACTCCTTGATCGCGTCCGTGATATGGGGAATGACCTGGATGGTCGCACCGAGGTAATCGCCGCGGCGTTCGCGGGCGATCACGTCGGAATAGATCCGACCCGTCGTAACGTTGTCGCTCTGCCGCGAGGCGACGCCGGTGAACCGTTCGTAGTGGCCGAGATCGAGATCCGTTTCGGCCCCGTCGTCGGTGACGTAGACCTCACCATGCTGATAGGGACTCATCGTTCCCGGATCGACATTGATATAGGGGTCGAGCTTGCGCAGTCGAACCTTGAAACCGCGCGCCTGAAGAAGCGCCCCGAGCGCTGCGGAGGCCAAGCCTTTTCCCAAGGAGGAGACCACGCCGCCGGTGATGAAAATGAACCGCGTCATGGAAGGTCAATCTACATGAAGTTTGCTTTTGTCACAAAATAAAGAGGCGGCTTCCGCGCCGCCTCTTTCAAACAATGCCCGCATCCCGCAGGACTCCTCGCTTATTTGGCAATGGGTGCGGACGGCCCTTTGTCCTCAACAGGCTGTTCAACCGCCTTGGCGGGTTCCGCCTTGTCGAGAATCGAGGTCGATTCGCGATCTGCATTGCCCATAATGCTGAGCGCCAGGCTGGTCACCATGAAGGCCGCCGCCAGAACGCCCGTCGTGCGGGTCAGCATATTCGCCGTCGATCGCCCGGTCATGAATCCACCGCCACCGCCGCCACCGCCGCCCATTCCAAGCGCCCCCCCCTCGCTTCGCTGAAGGAGAATGGTGCCAATCATGGCGATAGCAATCAGTAGATGAATAACGAGTATGACCGTAAGCATGATGTCTTTCCCACAACCAGAAAGTACCGGCGCGTCAGTTTCGGGGTGTTTAAACGGTCAGAAGCAGAAAGGCTAGGGGCAACTTGCCGCAATGCCAAAAAAATCGTCCGCCTTCAGGCTCGCGCCGCCGATCAGGCCACCGTCGACGTCCTCGAGGGCCAGAAGCTCCTTCGCATTGCCCGGTTTCATTGAACCACCGTAAAGAATGCGGGTTCCAGCCCCCTCAACAGCGCCCATTGCGCCGTTCAGCTCGGCGCGAATGGCGGCGTGCACTTCCTGGACCTCATCATTGGTTGGGGTCCTTCCGGTTCCGATCGCCCAGACAGGCTCATATGCAATGACCGTATTCGCAGCCGTCGCGCCTTCAGGCAACGATCCGGCAAGCTGGGTCTTGACGACATCAATGGTTTTACCGGCATCGCGCTCCGCCTCGGTCTCCCCGATGCAGATAACGGCGATCATGCCCGCTGCGTGGGTCGCAATCGCTTTCGCTTTCACCACCGCATCATTTTCACCGTGATCGGTTCGCCGCTCCGAATGGCCAACAATGACGAACGCGCAGCCAATATCCTTAAGCATTGCGGCGCTGACATCGCCTGTGTGCGCGCCCTTCTCGTTTGCATGGCAATCCTGTGCGCCAAGGGCGACGCCGCTTCCAGAAATGGCACGCGCCGCATCGGACAAAAGCGTGAACGGGGGGCAGATCAGCATATCGAAATTCGACGACCCCTGGCTTTTGAGCCGCGCCGCCACTTCCGTCGCAAGGTCCAGTCCATCGGCCTTGAGGCCATTCATTTTCCAGTTGCCGGCTATCAACGGGCGTCGGGCTGCGGTCATATCCTGTTT
>JAPHTL010000217.1 GCA_026193355.1 Rhodospirillales bacterium | reverse complement strand
TGCAGTTCTATCAGCCCCTTTGTCAGGGGAAGCCCGAGGCCGGTGCCTTCATGTCTTCGCGCCAGTGAACTGTCCGCCTGACCGAAAGGTGTCATCGCCGTTTCGATTCCCCTGTCATCCATGCCGATTCCGGTATCGGAGACGCTGAGAACGAGGCCATCGCTATCGATGTTGGCTTCAAGTGTTACGACGCCACCGGGATCGGTGAACTTCACGGCGTTGGCCATCAGGTTGAGAACCGCCTGCTTCAGGCGCCTTTCGTCGCCTCGGATTTTTGCGGGGGGTCCTTGCAGGTCTGTCGTTAACGAGACTCTGCCCTTTTCCGCCCGGGGACGGATCAGGCGCATGCAGGTTGTGACAATCCGTTCAACTTCGACCACTTCCTCGTTGATTTCCATCTTTCCCGCCTCTATGGCGGAGACATCAAGAACGTCGTTGATCAGGTCGAGAAGGTGTTCTCCGGACCCGTGGATATCCTCAATGTAGGCCCTGTAGGAGTCGTTGCCCATGGGGCCTGCGATCTCATAACGGATGGCGTCGGAAAACCCGATGATGGCGTTGAGCGGTGTACGCAGTTCATGCGACATGTTGGCCAGGAATTCCGATTTCGCCCGGTTGGCGGCCTCGGCCTGTTCCTTGGCGGAAAGGATGTTCATCTCCGCCTGGCGACGGTCCGTGATGTCATGGAAAACGGTAAGGGCGACGGTCTTTCCATCAATGACAAGCGGTGTTGCCGTGACTTCAACGAAAAGCGAGCTGCCGTCAAGGCGGATCCATTTTTGCTCCATGGGATCAAGGGCGCCACCATTGTACGCCTCCTTCATCCGCTCCCCGACAACATTGTGAAAATCGGGAGAAATCAGGTCGAGAACGTTCTTTCCCACGAGATCCGATTCGTTGTTCGCCGAAAGGATTTTTGCAGCTGCGCGATTGGCGAAAGTAACCACATGCCCTGAGTGCATGAAAATTCCGGCGGGCGACATCTCCACCACGCTACGGTAGCGTGCTTCGCTTTCCTTCAGGGCTTCGGCGGCATCCACCTGTCCGGTAATGTTCGACCCGGTTCCGCGATAGCCAAGAAAATTGCCGCTGGCATCAAACACCGGTCTGCCGCTGATGCGGATATGCTGCGCCGATCCGTCGGGGCGAAGGACCTTGTATTCGAAGTCGCGGAACGACCGGTGGTTTTCAAGATCGTCAAGATGTGCTTGCCAGATTTTCGGGTCGTTGCCGGGGGCCTCGACCTGCGCCCGCGTCTTGCCGATGAAATCTTCCGGAGCAACGCCAAGGATCGTCTTGATCCGCTTCGAAAAATAGGTGAACCGAAGGTCCGGCCCCGTTTCCCAGAACCAGTCGGATGCGGATTCGGCGATGTCGCGGAACCGTTGTTCATTGTTGATGGCCTCCTGTTCGGCGCGCTTTCTTTCGGCGACCTCCTTTTCGAGGTCACGAGTGCGTTCCAGAACGGTTGCTTCCATGTTCCGATAGGCCTGCGCCAGTTTTTCCTCGGCGCGTTTGCGTTCAGTGATGTCGTGGCCGATGACAAGCAGGCACCGCTCCCCGGCCAGTTCGATCAATTCACCGGCGATCAGGACATCAATGATCTCGCCGTCCTTCGCCCGCAGCTTGGCCTCGAAATCCCGTATGCTTCCGCAGGCTTCGACGCGCTCCACCATTTTCTTGCGATTGGCGCCGTCCACCCAGATATTGAGTTCGGATGCGGTGCGGCCGATGACATCTTCGCGGCGATATTTCATCGCGGTCAGCCAGGCTTCGTTCACATCGAGATGCCTTCCCGTTTCCGGGTTCGAGATCGCGAAGAGGCCGGGGCTGGCCTGAAAGGCCTTGCGAAAACGCTCTTCAGACTGACGCAGCGCCTCCTCTGGCCCCTGGCGTCGACCGATATCGTGAACAGCGCCGACCATGCGTATGGGCGACCCTCCGACGTCAAACATCACATGGGCTTGTTCGTGGACTATTATTTCAGTGCCACCGTGGCGCAATACACGGTGATCAATGTTGAATGGTTCGCCCTTCATGGCGCGCCCGACGGCATCGACAAGAATCTGTCTGTCGTCAGGATGAACCAGTTCAAGAAAGCCCTCGTATGTGGGCCTGAAGTTTTGAGGATCGACCCCGAAAATCCGATAGATTTCCTCGGACCACCAGAGTTCGTTCTTGTCGATATCCCACTCCCAGTTTCCAAAACCGGCAATCCGCTGCGCTGTTTCCAGACGTTCCTGCTGAGACCGCAAGTCGGCCTCAATTCGCCCACGTTCCCGGACATAGGGTTTGATGGCCAGGACGTAAGCCAGAGGAACGCCGACAGCGACCAGGCCGACAGAGGCAATTATGATTTCAGGGAAGAGGGCGTGATCTCCCGCGTGAAAAAAATGGGTAAGGCTGACGATTGCGCCCTCGACGGCCAAGCCGATCAGGGCAAGGCGGAAAAGAAGATTGAGTGTGCTCACTCCTCGCAGCCCCCGTTCACACAGGGACGCGAGTAATGGTTTGGGCGATGCATTGTCACGATCGTTGCCATTCCCCCTCCGGTTGGCAGCGCATTTCATGATTGCGGCTGTTGGCCGCCACCATCAAATGCCTAAATCCGGCAAAGATCAACATTGTCGCCCTGTTTTTTTTAGAGAGTGCGCTGGAAGCCGGAAGAATCACGTGCATTGTTTCCCCTGATCAGGGAGCATCAGGCGAATGTAGGGCAATAACGAAGGGCGAAATGAACGAACATCAAATGCGAACTATGCCCTTCCACTACGGCTGGGTGATTGTTGCCGCAGGGACAATGACTGTCTTCGCCAGTCTTGGGCTCGGGCGGTTTTCATTGGGCATGCTTTTGCCGTCGATGGGCGAGGGGTTGGCGCTGACCTATACGGAAATGGGGGTGATCAGCACCGCCAATTTCGTTGGCTATCTGGTTGCCGTGGCCATGGCCGGAAGGGTCGAACAGATTTTTGGCGCCCGCCGCGCCATCGCCGCCACCCTTTTTCTTGTGGCGGCTTCGATGATGCTGGTTTCGCGCGCCGGGGGATTCAGCGAAGTTCTCGTCCTTTATTTTATCACCGGTCTTGGCAGCGGTATTTCCAATGTTCTGATCATGGGGCTCGTGTCCCACTGGTTCCTGCGCAGTCGCCGCGGACGCGCTGCGGGGTTCATGGTCAGCGGCAGCGGTTTTGCGATCGTCCTGTCCGGGCTTCTGGTGCCTGCGATCAATGCGGGCTGGGGTGCGGAAGGCTGGCGGGTGAGCTGGCTGGTTCTGGCTGCGGCGGCAATGGTGGTTGCGGCGCTTGTGTTTGTCTTGTTGCGCGACAAGCCGGGCGATATGGGCCTTGATCCCTTGGGTGTGGATCCGCCCAGCGCGGCGACAAACGGCGCGCAGGAAAATGGGTTGGGGCGTCTGATTGCCCATTTTGGGGTGATCTATTTTCTTTTCGGGTTCACCTATGTGATCTATGCGACATTCATCGTTACAACGCTGGTGCAGGAACGCGATTTCCCTGAGGCAACCGCAGGACATTTCTGGGCTGTGGTCGGATTTCTCAGCATTTTTTCCGGCCCCCTTTTCGGCACCCTTTCCGACCGTCTCGGTCGGAAGGAGGGCCTGATCATCGTCTTCGCCCTGCAAATGACCGCCTACGTTCTGGTCGCTGGCGGCCTGCCGGGTGTTTTTCTTTATCTGTCCATTGGCCTGTTTGGCATCTGCGCGTTCAGCGTTCCGGGCATCATGGCCGCTGCCATGGGGGACTACATGGGCGCACACAGGGCCGCCGCCGCATTCGGCACGATAACTTTTGTTTTTGGCATCGGTCAGATCGCCGGCCCGGCAGTGGCGGGGTGGATGGCCGATGTTTCCGGTGGTTTCGCGGGTGGCTTTTATCTGGCCGCGGTTTTGGCCGCGACCGCCATCGCCCTTTCAATGTTTCTCCGGCGTCCGGGATGACAGGCGCCGAAAGAATTCATTGCTGTGATATCCGCGTGTTGTCGTGGGAGCCTTGCGGCGTTATCCTCGACCGGCTGAGGAGTTGCGGCGCATACCGGCATTGAGTGCGCCGCGCTAGGGAACGGAGACCTGCCTATGTCGAACGACAAGTACCGATTGATCACCCGTAGCGATTTTGACGGCCTCGTCTGCGCCGTTCTGTTGCGCGAAATGAACCTGATCGACGAGATCAAGTTTGTGCATCCCAAGGACATGCAGGACGGGAAGATCGATATCACCGACAGGGATATCACGACCAACCTTCCCTACGTAAAGGGTGTGCATCTGGCGTTCGACCACCACGCCAGCGAGATGTACAGGGTTGATGGCGAGCCAGGCAATCTGGTCATCGACCCCGAGGCCCCCTCAGCAGCCCGCGTCGTTTACGACTATTACGGGGGACATCTGGAATTCACCAACATTTCCAGTGACATGATGAATGCCGTCGACAAGGCGGATTCGGCGCAGTTTGAAATGGATGAGGTTCTCAATCCCGATGGCTGGACTCTCCTCAACTTCCTGATGGATGCCCGCACAGGCCTGGGGCGGTTCCGTGACTTCCTGATCTCCAACTACGATCTGATGATGGAGCTCATCGACTATTGTCGGAGCCACACGATTGAAGAAATTCTTGCCCTTCCTCACGTCAAGGAACGTGTCGACCTTTACAAAGAGATGGAGCCCAAATTCAGGGAACAACTGCAACGCTGTTCGGAAATGCGCGGGAATCTGGTTGTCGTCGATCTTCGCAATGAGGAATCGATCTGGCCAGGCAATCGTTTCATGGTTTACGCGCTCTATCCGCAAGCCAATATTTCCATGCATGTGTTGTGGGGGCTTCAGAAGCAGAACACCGTTTGCGCAGTTGGAAAGTCCATTTTTGACCGGTCTTCGCGAACCAACGTGGGCAAGTTGATGCTGGCATACGGTGGTGGTGGCCATGAGGCCGCCGGCACCTGCCAGGTCGCCAATGACAAGGCCCACCTTGTTATCAGCGAACTGATTGAACACATCAATGCAGACGGTTGACCCTCGCGCCTTCTAGCGAACGGGACATGACCAACCGCGGACCGCTCGCGGCCTATCGCGCCCTGATTGCGGCCGGTGATCTCAACCCCGACGTTGCGCAGGAACTTGCGGCGGAGAAATTACAGGCCCTGCACAATGCCTTGGCGGGGTACGAACCGGTAACGGGCGGTGGCGGCTGGAAGGCCCGCTTCGGCCTGTCGCGCAGACCGGCGGATCCGCCACAGGGGCTCTATATTTTTGGTGGCGTTGGTCGGGGCAAGTCCATGCTCATGGATCTGTTCTTCGAGTCATCGCCCATCACGCGAAAACGCCGCGTACATTTTCATCGTTTCATGCAGGACGTCCATGCCCGGCTTGGCGAGGTGCGCAAGAATGATGATGTCAGCGACCCGATTCCACCTGTGGCAGCCTCTTTTGCCGAGGAGGCCTGGCTGCTTTGCTTCGACGAATTCCAGGTGACGGATATAGCGGACGCAATGATTCTCGGCCGTCTGTTTGAAAATCTTTTTTCGCTCGGGGTTGTGGTGGTCGCCACGTCGAATCGCCCACCGCAGGACCTTTACAAGGACGGGTTGCAACGCGACCGGTTTGTGCCGTTCATCAACCTGATCGGGCGGCGACTCGATTTGCTCGAACTGGATTCCGAACAGGACTACCGCCTGGGGCGCATGCGGGACATGCGCGTCTATATGACCCCTGCGGACGAAAAGGCAGACGCCGAACTGACACGTTATTTCCGTCAGCTGGCGGGAGGGGATGCAGGCGCGCCTGAATATATCATCGTCAAGGGGCGTAGGGTGGAAGTACCACTTGCCGCCGCAGGCATTGCTTTTTTCCACTTCGAAGATCTTTGTGCGAACAACCTTGGGGCGGGGGATTACCTTGAAATTGCCACGCAGTTTCACACGCTTGTGATAGCAGGCATTCCTGTAATGAGTGGCGAAATGCGCAATGAGGCGCGCCGTTTCGTAACCCTTATCGACGCCCTTTACGAGCACAAGGTCAATCTGATCTGCTCGGCGCAGGCCGAGCCCGAAGCCCTCTATCCTGAGGGTGACGGCGCATTTGAATTCCAGCGCACGGCCTCACGGCTGATGGAGATGCGTTCAGAAGATTATCTGACACTGCCCCATCTGACGTGATCCTCGGGGTGGCCGCGTCGTTGGTCATACCAATTTCATATTAGAAATTAATGATTTACGGTTTTGAATTCGTGTGTTTTCCGTTGCTCGACTCTTGCCCTGTGGGGCAAATCGGGGTACTACCGGGACAGGAATATTGCACTGCGGAAACTCCCGTCGCCGAGGTGTCGTTGATAGACCATCGGTGTGCTTGGAGAAAATCGGCACTTGATCCATCCGTGGTCAATCCGCAGTTAAAGGATCAGGCAACCAGTCAGGTCGAAGGAAACAATCATGGCACGCAAAAAGATCGCGCTTATCGGCGCCGGCAACATCGGCGGTACTCTGGCCCACCTTATCGGTCTCAAGGAACTCGGCGACGTGGTCCTTTTCGATATCGCCGATGGTATCCCCCAGGGCAAGGCGCTGGACATCGCCCAGTCGTCGTCGGTCGAAGGGTTCAATGTCCGCCACTCCGGCAGCAGCAATTATAGCGCGATCAAGGGCGCGGATGTCGTCATCGTCACCGCGGGCGTTCCCCGCAAGCCGGGCATGAGCCGCGACGACCTTCTGGGCATCAATACCAGCGTCATGGAAAGCGTCGGCAAGGGCATCAAGCAACATGCGCCCAATGCCTTCGTAATCTGCGTGACCAACCCCCTCGACGCCATGGTCTGGGCGCTGCGGGAGGCATCCGGCCTTCCCCCGCACAAGGTTGTTGGCATGGCGGGCGTTCTGGACTCTGCCCGTTTCCGCTATTTCCTGGCCGAGGAATTCGGCGTTTCGATCGAGGACGTGACGGCCTTCGTTCTTGGCGGGCACGGCGACACCATGGTGCCGCTGGTCCGTTATTCGACGGTTGCGGGCATCCCCGTGCCGGACATGGTCAAGATGGGCTGGTCCACCACCAAGAAAATCAACGACATTGTCCAGCGCACCCGTGACGGCGGTGCCGAGATCGTTGGCCTTCTGAAGACGGGCTCGGCCTTCTATGCGCCTGCGTCGTCCGCCGTTCAGATGGCTGAATCCTACCTGAAGGATCAGAAGCGCGTTCTGCCCTGCGCCGCCTACCTCAAGGGCGAATACGGCATGAAGGACATCTATGTCGGCGTTCCCGTGGTAATCGGCGCCAAGGGTGTCGAGCGTGTTGTCGAGATCAAGCTGAACAAGTCCGAACAGGCTGGGTTCAAGAAATCAGCCGATGCTGTTCTTGGGCTGATAGAAACGATCAAGCGCATCAAGGCCTCGGCCAAAAAGGCCCCTGCCAAGGCGGTGGCAACGAAAGCGCCGGCCAAAAAAGCCGCGCCGAAGAAGGCTGTCGCCAAGAAAGCCCCCGTGAAGAAGGCTCCTGTCAAAAAGGCTGCACCGAAGAAGGCTGCGGTTAAAAAGGCTGTCGCCAAGAAAGTCCCTGTGAAGAAGGCTCCTGTCAAGAGGGCTGCGCCGAAAAAGGCCGCCGTCAGCAAGCAGGTCGCCAAGAAATAGGTCAGACCAGATTTTGATCACGGCCCATCGACGGAGATGAGGATAGATGAACATCCACGAATACCAGGCGAAACAGCTGCTCGGTAAGTTCGGGGTGGCGGTGCCGCGTGGCGGCGTCGCCTATACCCCCGATGAAGCCGAGCGTGTCGGTACGGAACTCGGCGGCCCGGTCTGGGTCGTCAAGTCACAGATCCATGCAGGCGGTCGCGGCGCTGGGCGCTTCAAGAACAATCCCGATGGGGCTGGCGGCGTTCGCGTCGTCAAGTCGATCGACGATGTCAGGGAAAACGCGACGCAGATGCTCGGCAGCGTTCTGGTCACCAAGCAGACCGGTCCCGACGGCAAGGAAGTGAAGCGACTCTATATAGAAGAGGGTTGCGACATTGCGCGTGAACTCTATCTCGGCATCCTCATCGACCGCGCTTCGTCAAGGTTGACCATCATGGCCTCGACCGAGGGCGGGATGGAGATCGAGGAAGTCGCCGAGAAAACGCCGGAAAAAATCATCAAGGTCGCCATTGATCCGGCGGTGGGCATGCAGGCATTCCACGCCCGTCAGGTGGCGTTCGGACTGGGCCTTGAGGGCAAGCAGGTCGGCTCGGCCGTGAAGTTCCTGATGGCCATGTACCGGGCCTTCAACGAGTTGGACGCTTCCATGGTGGAGATCAATCCGCTTGTTGTCACCGGCGCGGGCGATGTCATCGCGCTGGATGCCAAGATGAACTTCGATGACAACGCGATGTTCCGTCACAAGGATGTCGAGGAACTGCGTGACGAGGACGAAGAGGATCCGGCCGAACTTGAAGCGGCGCGCCACGACCTTAACTACATCAAGCTTGATGGTAACATCGGTTGCATGGTGAACGGCGCAGGTCTTGCCATGGCGACAATGGACATCATCAAGCTTTACGGGGGCGATCCCGCCAACTTCCTCGATGTCGGCGGCGGCGCAACGAAGGAACGGGTCACCACTGCCTTCAAGATCATTCTCGGCGACCCCAATGTCGAAGGCATTCTGGTCAATATCTTTGGCGGCATCATGCGTTGCGACGTCATCGCCGAAGGCGTTGTCGCGGCCGCGCGCGAGGTCAGCCTGAATGTGCCTCTGGTGGTTCGTCTTGAAGGCACGAACGTTGAATTGGGCAAGAAGATCCTGGGCGATTCCGGCCTTCCGATCCACTCGGCCGACAGTCTGGCGGACGCGGCTGAAAAGGTCGTCAAGGCCGTGAAGGAGGCAGCATAATGGCCGTACTCGTCAACAAGGACACCAAGGTCATCTGCCAGGGGTTCACCGGCGCGCAGGGAACCTTCCATTCCGAACAGGCCATTGCCTATGGAACCCGTATGGTCGGCGGCGTGACGCCGGGCAAGGGCGGAGAGAAGCACCTCGACCTTCCGGTTTTCGACACGGTGGCGGAAGCCGCCGCGAAAACCGGCGCCAACGCATCGGTGATCTACGTTCCGCCGCCCTTCGCAGCGGATGCGATCCTTGAGGCCATCGATGCCGAACTGCCGCTGGTGGTGTGCATCACCGAAGGCATTCCGGTTCTCGACATGGTTCGCGTCAAGCGGGCGCTGCGTGATTCGAAGACCCGTCTGATCGGTCCGAACTGTCCGGGCATCATTACGCCCGACGAGTGCAAGATTGGCATCATGCCTGGCCATATTCACCAGCGCGGCAAGATCGGGATCGTTTCCCGCTCCGGTACCCTGACCTATGAGGCCGTGGCGCAGACAACGGCGGCGGGTCTGGGGCAGACGACCTGTATCGGTATTGGCGGCGACCCCGTCAACGGCACCAACTTCGTTGATTGTCTGGACATGTTCCTGGCCGACGACGAAACGCAGGCCATCGTCATGATCGGTGAGATCGGCGGTTCCGCCGAAGAGGAAGCCGCCGATTTCATCAAAAGTTCAAAGGTGAAAAAACCGACGGTCGGGTTCATTGCCGGCGTGACAGCGCCACCGGGCCGCCGTATGGGCCATGCGGGCGCGATTATCGCAGGCGGCAAGGGCACGGCGGGCGACAAGATCGAGGCCCTGCGCAGCGCAGGCGTCGCGGTTGCCGACAGTCCGGCGGCGCTTGGCAGCACCATGCTCAAGTTGCTGAATGGTTGATCGGACAAGCGACGTGACCATAAGGAACGGGGACGGCCTTTTGTCCCGAAACGACTGTGATCGTGCGATGGGCGGGGGAAGTGAATCCTCCGCCTGTCGGGCGATGCAGATTTGAGGAGGAGGGGAGGCGCAAGTCCCGCTTCCTGAGCGTGACCATGGATTTTGATCCTGAATCGGTCCTTTTCGGCCCTAACGCAACCTACATTGCGGAGCTTTATTCGCGTTACCTCGACAACCCGGGCAGCGTTGATCCAAGCTGGGGCGGCTTTTTTTCAGAACTTCGCGAAGACGGTCGCGCTGTCCTTGATGAGCTGCGCGGAGCCAGCTGGGCGCCATCCGGCGCAAAGGTGATCGGGGGCGCTATCCCCCAGGCATCGGTCCCGCAGGGCGGTGTGACGGGCGCTGTCGCGCAGGCCGTCGGCGCCGAGAACGTGCGCGCAGCGGTGCTCGATTCGATCCGCGCCCTGATGATGGTTCGGGTTTACCGTGTACGCGGCCACCTGATCGCCAAGTTCGACCCCCTTGGCCTTGAAGGCCGCGATTATCACCCGGAACTTGACCCAGCGACATATGGCTTCGGCGAAGCCGACATGGACCGGCCGATTTTCATCGACTACGTGCTTGGGCTTGAAACGGCGACCCCGCGCGAGATTCTGCGCATTCTGAAAAGCACGTACTGCGGCCATATCGGCGTCGAGTTCATGCACATTCAGGAGCCAGAGGAAAAGGCCTGGATTCAGCGGCGCATCGAAGCCATCCGCAACCGGACGGAATTCACCGACCTTGGCAAGCAAACCATCCTTGCGCGCCTGACCGAAGCCGAAGGCTTCGAAAACTTCCTCAACGTCAAGTACACCGGCACCAAGCGCTTTGGCCTGGACGGCGGGGAATCGATGATTCCGGCGATGGAGCAGATTCTCAAGCGCGGCAGCCAGCTCGGCCTCAAGGAAGTTGTCCTCGGCATGCCCCACCGTGGGCGGCTCAATGTGCTGACCAGCATCATGGAAAAACCCTATACCGCCATGTTCGCGGAATTTCAGGGCGTTTCCGCCAATCCCGAGGACGTGCAGGGTTCCGGCGACGTGAAGTACCACCTCGGAACATCGGCCGATCGCGTTTTTGACGGCAACATGGTGCACTTGTCGCTGACCGCCAATCCCTCACACCTTGAAGCCGTGAACCCGGTGGTGCTGGGCAAGGTGCGGGCCAAGCAGAGGCAGCGCGGCGACAAGAGGCGGACCGAGGTGATGGGCCTGCTCCTGCATGGGGATGCGGCCTTCGCCGGGCAGGGGCTTGTGGCGGAAACGCTGGGCCTGTCGGAGCTCAAGGGATATCAGACCGGCGGCACGATCCATTTCATCGTCAACAACCAGATCGGCTTTACGACCAGCCCGTCCTATTCACGGTCTTCACCCTATCCATCCGATGTGGCGAAGATGATCCAGGCGCCGATTTTCCATGTGAACGGCGACAACCCCGAAGCGGTTGTCCATGTTGCGCGTATCGCCACCGAATTCCGTCAGGAATTCAAGCGCGACGCCATCATCGACATGGTGTGTTATCGCCGCTTCGGCCACAACGAAGCCGACGAACCGTCGTTCACGCAGCCCATCATGTACCGGACGATCGCCAAGCACCCTTCGACCCGCAAGCTCTACGCTGATCGACTGGTGGAGGAAGGGGTGATTTCAAACGATGATGCGGAAGGCATGGTATCCGAATTCCGCGAACGTTTGGAACGCTCGCTCGAATCATCGAAATCCTTCAAGCCCAACAAGGCCGACTGGCTGGAAGGGAAGTGGAAAGGCCTTGCCCGTCAGACAGGTGAGGAAGAGCATCACGACTACGACACCGCCGTTCCCCTGGAAACGCTGAAAGAGGTCGGTCTGGCGATTTCGGCGGAACCGAAGGTGATCAAGGCGCATTCCAAGATCATCCGGCAACTCAAGGCCAAACGTCAGATGATCGAAAGCGGCGAGGCCATCGACTGGGCCACCGGCGAGGCCCTGGCCTTCGGCACACTTCTGGTCGAAGGTTCGCCGGTTCGCCTCTCGGGTCAGGATTCGGGCCGCGGCACGTTCTCGCAACGTCATTCGGTGCTGGTCGATCAGGAAACGGAGGAGCGTTACATACCGCTCAACTCGATCCGCGCCGAGCAGGCCCGATACGAGGTCATCGACAGCCCGCTGAGCGAAGCGTCCGTTCTTGGATTTGAATACGGCTTCACGTTGGCCGAACCGAACGCCCTTGTGATGTGGGAAGGACAATTCGGTGATTTCGCCAACGGCGCGCAGGTCATCATCGATCAGTTCATCAGTTCGGCCGAAAGCAAGTGGCTGCGTTTTGGCGCGCTGGTCATGCTGTTGCCTCACGGCTACGAGGGGCAGGGGCCGGAACATTCATCCGCGCGCCCCGAACGCTATCTTCAGCTTTGCGCCGAAGACAACATGCAGGTCGTCAATTGCACGACCCCTGCGCAGTACTTCCACGTCCTGCGGCGTCAGTTGCGGCGGAATTTCCGCAAGCCACTGATCATCTTCACGCCGAAATCCCTGCTGCGACACAAGGCGTGCGTCAGCAAACTGGACGAATTCGGTCCCGGTTCCCGTTTTTTCCGGGTTCTGCCCGAAACCGAAAAGCTGGTCGCCGATTCAAAGGTCCGTCGGGTGGTGATGTGCACCGGCAAGGTCTATTACGACCTGCTGGAGGCGCGGACCGAACAGGGGATCAACGACGTGGCCATCGTCCGGGTGGAACAGATGTACCCCTGGCCGAAGCTGGCGGTCGAACGGCAATTGAAACGATACCCGAAAGCCGACGTGGTCTGGTGCCAGGAAGAACCCGCCAACATGGGTGCATGGACACATGTCCAGACGCGGCTCAGCTATATTCTGCAGGATCTGGAACGCAAGCAGGCCGTTGCCGGCTACGCCGGGCGCAGCGCAGCGGCATCGCCCGCGACGGGATCGTTCAAAAAACACACGGCGCAGCAGGCGAAGCTTGTCGAACAGGCGCTGACCTGGAAATTGGCGGACCTTCCCCGGCCTTTCAGCCGGGTGACGGAATTGGGCAAATAGGAATCAGACGAGGGAGCGCGAGGAAGCCATGGCGACGGAAATCAAAGTCCCCACATTGGGAGAGTCGGTGACCGAGGCCACCGTGACCAAGTGGTTCAAGAATGTTGGCGACGCGATCGCCGTTGATGAACCGCTGGTGGAGTTGGAGACGGACAAGGTGACGGTGGAAGTTCCCGCCCCCACCGCAGGCACCCTGGTTGGCATCGTTGCCGCCGAGGGCGCGGAGGTCGCCGTCGGCGCTGTGCTTGGCAGCATCGAAGCCGGCGCCGGGGCCGTCGCCAAACCTGCGGCGGAAAAGGCTGCGCCGGCACCAGCACCTGCCCAGGCGCCCGCATCAGCACCAGCACCTGTTCAGGCGCCTGCGCCCGCGCCGAAGGCCGCGCCCGTTGCTGCGCCTGCGCCAGCCGTTCAGGAAGCCGCCGGGTTGTCTCCGGCGGTGCGGCGTCTGGTCAACGAACATGGCATTGATCCCACTGCGGTGTCCGGCAGCGGCAAGGATGGCCGCCTGACCAAGGGCGACGTTCTCGCCTATCTGGAATCGAAGCCCGCGCCCGCCGCCGCGTCCGCCGCCCCTGCGCCAGCGGCATCCGCCGCCGCGCAACCGGCAGGCAACCAGTACCCGCCGCGCCCGGCAGGGCCGCGCGAGGAGCGTGTGCGCATGACGCGCCTGCGCAAGCGGATTGCTGAACGCCTGAAGGAAGCGCAGAACAACGCGGCCATGTTGACGACCTTCAACGAAATCGACATGACAAACGTGATGGCTGTTCGCAATGCGTACAAGGAAGGGTTCGAGAAGAAGCACGGGGTCAAGCTCGGCTTCATGTCCTTCTTCACCAAGGCCTGCGTTGTCGCCCTGCGGGAGTTCCCCGCGATCAACGCTGAAATCGATGGCGAAGAGATCGTCTACAAGAACTTCTACGATGTTGGCGTCGCCGTCGGCACACCGCAGGGGCTGGTGGTGCCGGTTGTTCGTGACGCCGACAGCCTCAGCTTCGCCGAACTGGAACTGGCGATCGCCGACTATGGGCGGCGCGCCCGCGACGGCAAGCTGGGCATGGAGGACATGACCGGCGGAACCTTCACTATTTCCAACGGCGGCGTTTATGGTTCGCTGCTTTCCACACCGATCCTCAATCCGCCACAGTCGGGCATCCTCGGCATGCACAAGACCGAGATGCGCCCGCGCGTCATGCCCGATGGCTCCATTCAGGCTCGTCCGATGATGTATCTGGCGCTCAGCTACGATCACCGGATTGTCGATGGACGCGAAGCCGTATCCTTCCTGGTCCGGGTCAAGGAATGCATCGAGGACCCGCAACGGATCATGCTCGACGCCTGATGAATCAGACGATGAGACGGTAAAAAGAAAAAGGAACGACCCATGACCGACACCACCTTCGATCTGGTTGTCATTGGCGGTGGCCCCGGCGGATACGTCGCGGCGATCCGCGCTGCGCAGCTCGGTATGAATGTCGCGTGCATCGACAAGCGCGGCGCGCTTGGCGGCACCTGTCTCAATGTTGGCTGTATTCCCTCGAAGGCGCTGCTTCAGTCCTCGCATCACTATGAAACGGCGATGCATGAACTGGAAGCCCATGGCGTCAAGACCGGGAAGGTGCAGCTTGACCTCAAGACCATGCTGGCTCGCAAGGACAAGGTGGTTTCCGACCTGACCAAGGGGATCGAGTTCCTGTTCAAGAAGAACAAGATCACCTACATCGTGGGAAGCGGCACGGTGAGTGCGCCCGATACGGTGACGGTAAGCGCCGGGAAAGGTGCGAAGAAACAGGTCCTCAAGACCGAGAACATCCTGATCGCCACCGGTTCCGACGTGGCGCCGCTGCCCGGCCTGACCATTGATGAAAAGCAGATCGTGTCATCCACCGGTGCGCTGGCGCTGACATCCGTGCCGAAATCCCTTGTGGTCATTGGTGGCGGCGTGATCGGTCTGGAACTCGGGTCCGTATGGCGCAGGCTCGGCGCCGAGGTCACGGTGGTGGAGTTCATG
>JAPHTL010000023.1 GCA_026193355.1 Rhodospirillales bacterium | reverse complement strand
CGCGGCGGCGCGGCGGCGCAACGGCCTGGGATGCAGGACATCGGCGAGGACGACTTCCTCGAAACCGGCGCAAAGCGCGTTGAGCGGCAGGTCGAAACCGGGACCGGCACCCAGAATCAATGCCCTCCCCTTTGTTCGGCAGCGCCCCGCAGCGGCAAGGATCACCCCGCCCGTTTTCTCGACATGCGGTGCCCAGTCTTCAGCACAGCGGCGATAGCGCGAAACGATGCCGATCTGTTCGCGCAGGAATCCCATCGCGCGCAGATGCCGTGGGCAGGGGGTCGTCAGGTACGAAACCCACTCATACAGCATGCGCGCCCTCACCGCCGTCCGAAAAGCTTTTCGATATCCGCCAGCTTGAGCTCCACATAGGTGGGACGTCCGTGGCTGCATTGCCCGGAGTGAGGCATCGCCTCCATCTGGCGAAGCAGGGCGTTCATTTCATCGGCGTTCAGTCGGCGACCCGCACGAATACTGCCGTGGCAGGCCATGGTGGCGCATACGTCATCAATACGACCGCGCAGGGAAATGGCTTCATCGTATTCGGCCAGATCATCCGCCAGGTCGCGGATCAGTCCCTTGACGTCCGTCTCCCCCAGCACGGCCGGGATTTCACGGACCACCACAGCACCCGAACCGAAGGCCTCGACCGACAGCCCCATATCGGCCAGTTCCCCGGCCCGCGCCATCAGCCTGTCCACAGCCGCATCGTCCAGTTCGACCACTTCGGGTATCAGAAGTCCTTGTCTGGCGGGCGTTCCCTGTTCCATCGCCTGCCGCATACGTTCCTGCACAAGTCGTTCATGCGCCGCGTGCTGATCTACAATGACCAGACCATCGGCCGTCTGGGCGACGATGTATGTTTCATGGATCTGCCCACGCGCTGCTCCAAGGGGGTATTCGACAGGTGAATGATCCAGCGTCGCGCTGGCCTCACGTGCGCGCAAGGGCGCATCCAGCCCCGGCAACGGCGCATGATAGGACGCGCTTCGCTCCGCCAGTCCCGGCGATTGCCCATACGGCGACCCGGACGATGGGCCGGCGCGATATCCCGCGGATGACGCCAAACCCCCGCCGGAGCGAAAAGCCCCGAGCGCCGCCGTTCCAGACGTCGTTGCCGAACGGTGCCCTGCCTCGGCCAGGGCATGCTTGATCCCGCTGACCAGCAGTCCGCGCACCAGACCAGAATCCCGGAAGCGGACTTCCGTCTTGGCCGGATGAACATTGACGTCGACCTGTTCGGCCGGAATTTCCAGATAAAGCGCGACCATGGGGTGGCGATCGGACGCCAGCAAATCACGATAGGCCCCGCGCACCGCCCCGATCATCAGGCGATCCTTGACCGGACGTCCATTAACGAACAGGAACTGCATCTGGGCGTTGCCGCGATTGAGCGTCGGCAAGCCGACAAAGCCGGCAAGCGCCACATCCTCGCGTTCCGCAGCAACTGGCACTGCGTTTTCGGCGAACTCACGCCCCATCACATCTGACAGGCGGGACAGACGGGCATCGAGAAGGCCACCCTGCGCCTGGTTTGTCCTGAATGCCGTGCGATCATCGTCGGAAACCGTAAAGGCGATTTCCGGGTGGGCCATGGCAAGCCGTTTCACCACATCCACGGCATGGCTGAATTCGGTTCGTGGCGTCTTGAGGAATTTGAGCCGCGCAGGCGTCGCATAGAAAAGATCGCGGACCTCAACCCGCGTTCCCGCCGGGTGTGCCGCGGGATGAGGCGATGCCTTTACCCCCCCTTCGATGGCAAGGGTCCAGGCCCCCGCAGCGCCCGCAGCACGAGAGGTGATGGTCAGGCGGCTGACCGAGGCGATGGAGGGCAACGCCTCGCCCCTGAAACCAAGTGTCTGTATATGGATCAGATCGTCATCGGGAAGCTTTGATGTCGCATGGCGTTCCACCGCCAGTTCAAGTTCCCCCGCATCCATGCCAACGCCGTCGTCGGAAACGGCGATGAGGCTGCGACCGCCATCGCGCATGACCACGTCTATGCGGTGCGCACCTGCGTCGATCGCGTTTTCAACAAGCTCCTTGACCGCCGATGCCGGACGTTCCACCACCTCGCCTGCGGCGATGCGGTTGACGGTGGTTTCGGGCAGCCGGCGTATGGTCATCTGTTCAGGTGTTCTCCGAACGCGCCCTGACGCGGGCGACAAGCCCGCGGGTCGAGGAATCCTGATCCTTTCCGGTGTCTGAACCGGCCAGCGCGCGTTCAACGGATGCCGCCATGACCTTGCCCAGCTCCACGCCCCACTGATCGAACGGATTGATGCCCCAGATCACGCTCTGGACGAAAACCCTGTGCTCGTACAGCGCGATCAACATGCCGAGGGAATAAGGATCCACACGATCGAGAACGATCGTGTTTGTCGGGCGATTGCCGGGGAACACCTTGTGCGGCGCCAACCTGTCCTGCACATCGGCCTCAACCCCTTGCGCCGCCAGCTCCGCCCGCGCCTCGGCCTCCGTCCTGCCCTTCATCAGGGCCTGCGTCTGGGCAAGCGCGTTGGAGACAAGGATACGATGATGCGCGGGCATTGCCTCATGGCTGTTGGCGACAACAATGAAGTCGCAGGACACCAGTCGAGGCGACTGATGAATCATCTGATAGAAGGAATGTTGCCCGTTGGTGCCCGG
>JAPHTL010000183.1 GCA_026193355.1 Rhodospirillales bacterium | reverse complement strand
TATCCGTCGGTATCGGTTTCGGGCTGCAAAATGTGATCAACAATTTCGTATCCGGCCTGATCCTGCTCGCCGAACGGCCCATCAAGCCCGGCGACTGGGTGGTGATCGGCGGACATGAGGGCAAGGTCAAGAAGGTCAACGTGCGCTCGACTGAAGTGGAAACCTTTCAACGGGCGAGCGTCATCATTCCCAACGCGGATCTCATTTCCACGCCGGTTATCAACTGGACACACAAGAATATGTTGGGAAGGGTCGAGGTCGCCGTCGGCGTGGCCTATGGCACCGATCCCCGACTGGTCGAACAGGTGCTTGTTGATTGCGCCAACGCCCATCCCAATGTTCTGAAGGGCCAGGACCCATACGTTCTGTTCACGAACTTTGGCGAAAGCTCCCTTGATTTTGAACTCAGGGCCTTTCTGGTGGATGTGGAGAAACGCGTTCTGACAGGCTCGGAGCTGCGTTTCGCCATCCATGATGCGCTCAAGGAGAAGGGGATCGAAATTCCGTTCCCGCAGCGGGTCATACACATGGCCGCACCGCCAGCCTGACAGAGGGGACCGTTTCTGGGCAACTTTATGCAAATGCCAGGTCCTTCAGCGTTTGAGTTTCGTATCGCGGCAGCCGGAACTGGATAATCGCCATGGCAAAAGACGAAAAAAACGATGTGGATGAGAGGAAGGAAGCAAAGTCCTTCGAAAACAAACCATCGACGCTTGACCCCCTGACGCATGAAGAACTGAGGTTGATGTACGACAGGGCGTCGGAGGCTGTTCTGTTCTCGAAAAACATTCAATGGCGGTCTGTCGGATCGTCACTGGTCGTCTTCGGCGCCATTATCGCCATCGATGTTTTCGTTCCGGCGGGCAAGTTTCTCGCCACTTTTCTCACGCTGCTGTCAATCGTACTGGCGACGGGCGTCGTATTCGTGCTTGTCATGTATCAGTGGTGGCAATTCAACGAAATCAATCGGATCGTCGAGATCGAGAAGCACTTTTCTTCCCTCTACATAAAGATCAGGGACATCAAGGATCGCCGTGACGGGAACCTTCATCGCTATACGTTGCTCTTTTTCATGTGTGCGGTCGTTGTTCTGGGCGCGGTGGTCACAAATATCGTGATCAAGCAGACGCCTGGATAAAGGTCCCGATTCAACGGCATGATCCATTGAACTCCCTTTTTCCGATGCCTACGTCTATTGTTGAGTATTGGAAGTGACGGGGGACGTCGTGCGATCCTGCGACAATTGTCCTAACAGCCTCGAGTGCGCGGGGTGGAACCTCCATCCCGTTCTTGTTCGTGTTTTCGAGGTCTATGACCAAGGGACGACGGACAAGTTCGACATCCTTTTTGCGCTTGATGACGATGATGAAGCGCTTCTTCAACGGTTCTCCCGGCAGGTGTCGCCGGACTGCTGGACGAAAGCCGCCTTTCTTGGCATTGCCCATCTCATATCCAGAATGAGGAAAAGGTCTGCAGGAAGTCTTTCAGAAAGCGAAGTTCTGCAAACAGTGCGCACGGCCCGCGATGCCTTTGAACGCTTCCCCTGGCGTTTGACGGATCTTGTCGAACACGCACCGGAACTTTATCAGGAGATCGCTTCCGACGGTGATGCGGGGGATGGGATTTCCAAAAGAAGATTCGTTTCCATATGCAGGGAAGTAGCCTTTGAACGATGATCCGGGCGCCTCTGGAGATCACCTGAATCAAGGCGTCGACCTTGCCCAATATGCTATGAGTCGATCATGGCGGAGATAATCGTCAACCCGGATGACGTTGATTCATTCATTCGCTTGGCCTGCGGGCGGTTGGGCGTGGAGGAACGGGCTTGGGCGGACCGTCATCTGCGACGTTTCCTTATGCGCGATCCGCGCTGTCGCTCATCGATCAGGGGACGGTTGGCTGAAGCCACCAGACCGGGCGTGGGCAGTCTCCATTCAATACGACAGAAGGGCGGGCGTCCCGCCTGGTTTTTCATCCCTCCGGAGGTCGAGGAGGAGGCCGGTCGCGTTCTCGACTGGATTGGCTCATTGCATTCCATTGACCCCCGTCTGTTTCGGAAAATCGGCAAAATTCGTTACGAGGATGCTCGTTCAAAATCCTGCAAATGGCATGAATCCCTCTCGCAGAGGGAGGGACGGGATGTCAGGGATGACCCCTCGGGGATAGAGGCTGTCCTTTCTTTTGATGATGGCTGGGGCTGGGTCCACCTGACGACCACTGAGGCCCTCGTTTACGAGGGGGCGATGATGCGGCATTGCGTCGGAGACGGCGCCTATGACCGTATGCGGACCGAAATCTACTCCCTGCGGGATGAAAACAACGAACCCCACTGCACCGTTGAATTCGATGTCGAGCGTTGTCGGATTCAACAGGCAAGGGGCAAGGCGAATTGCGACGTCCCGGAAAGGCATATGGAAAGGCTTGAGGCGCTTCTCGGAGGGTTGCGACCAAAGCGCCTCAATACACGCCTCAGCGAATTCGTAGTCACAGAGGATGGCGGTATCCTGCGTGTCTCACATGCGGGCGAATGGGCGCCGGGAACCCGGATTTACGCCCAGCTGACCCTGACCAACCGTGATGATGTCGGCAGTCTGCCCGAGGGCTTGCACGTCAACGGCTCCCTGATCGTCGCCAATTGCTCGCTGGAGCGCCTGCCGCGCAACCTGACGGTTTGTCAGGCGCTTGCCGGGTTGTCACTTTCGCCCATTCGTGACCTGCCGGAAGGCTTGACCGTACGAGACCTCAATCTTGAAGACAGCGCGGTCAAGAGTATCGCGCCGGGAACCCGTGTCCTGCGGGAGCTGAACCTTGTCCATTCGTCTGTCCGCCGCCTTCCGCCCGGCCTGTCGGTTGGTGAGTTGCTGCTTTTCGACGGGAAGACCATCCGTGAACTTCCACCCGATATGACCGTCAAGGGCCAGACAATCGGTGACGCCATTCCCGGCGACATTCCCGAAACCACGGTTATCGTCGGCGATCCCCGCTTTGCCGACCTTGTTTTCGACAGGATGGAGCACGCGACTGTTTTCGGCAATCTGTCCGGTGTTGACTGGCCGGATCCGGAGTTTCCGGGGCGTTTGACGGTATACGGGAATCTGGACCTGACCGGCGCGCTTCTCGGTCTGGAGGCGGCGCGCTCGGCGGTTGTTGTTCACGGGGACCTGATCTTGAAGGGAACCGGCGTTCACAAATTACCTGAACGGTGGCAGGTCAGGGGACGCCTGGTCCTGGATGAGTGAGGCGAATGACGGTTTGATCAGTTGGGCGGCGTGGTCTGTTTTGGAATGTTGAAACGGGTTGAACCGTCGTAATCACGGATGCTTTCGGCAACCGATTCCAGGTTACGTTTCAGCGCCTCAATGTTCTGGATCGCAAAGGCGCGCGCCGCTTCGATGTCATCGAAATCATAAGCGCCGTCCGGGCTGTTTTCGTATTGAAACTTTGCGCGCATCGCCTCCACCCCTTCCGCAACGGACCGGAACAGATGACGGTTCTCGTCTTCTTGCGGTTGAATTTTCTCGATGGTCAGGCTGCGCTCGATGATATGCACTCTGTAGAATGGACTTTGCGCCAAATCTCAGGCTCCGTTTGTTGCTACGACACAAGCCAGATGTTTATGCAATAAGGAAGGTTGCCTGATTCAGGCGTTCGCGGGATGGCACAGAGCGGAGATGTCGCTTTCCCGTTCGAAAAAAACCTTTACGCGGCGGGCTTTTTTACCGACCGGAAAGCCGACACGGCGAAGGTCCCATGCACCCCGGCAAGTTGCGCGCAAACGCGCCCTGATTTCTTCCAGGGTTTCATCTGTCACGTACAGAACATCGTAAGCCAGCGTTGATGTAGCCACTTGCTCCTGCTCCTAGTTTTTCAATGCCGATATGGCGCCATCCATGTCCCGGGCCATTTTTTTAAACTTTTCCGCCCAGTTCCGGTCCAGTGTGACGGCCGCCCTCGCATGCAATTCCGCTGAGCACTGTGATAGCCGGACAATCAAATCCTGCTGTTCGGTTCTGGACATCTGTTCACCATTTCTCGGCTTGAATTCGAACTGGCTACCTTCTGGCAGCTAGCAACATGGTGCTGATAAGTATGCCTTTAAACCCTTAATCAATTCTGAACTGCATTCGTCTGTTTTGTGTGGGGGAGTTCAAAGAAAAAGGCGGACGACAAGGTCGTCCGCCTGAAGGAAATCCTGGTGCGGAGGAGAACCCCCGTGTCGGATTACATCGCAATATCCGCGGTGATTGCGTCGATACCCGCCTTGGCGCAGATATCGTCCGAAGCGGGGCTCGGGGCGCCGGAAATGCCGATGCCGCCGACGATTGATCCGGCCGCTTCGATCGTCATGCCGCCGCCAAGGGTCGTCACATTGGGCAGTTTGGCGATTTCCTTCGGCGCCTTGCCATCAGCAATGAGTTGGCGAAGGGCCGTGGTGTTTGTACGGAAGCTTACAGCCGTCCATGCCTTTGATGTTGCCGTGTCGGGTGTATGCGGTCCGGCAAAGCGATCACGAAGCAGGACCTGGGTATTCCCCCCGCGATCGACAATCGCAACAGTGACCTGCCAGCCGTTTGCGCGACAGGCGCCAAGCGCGGCCTGCGCCGCCTTGATAGCGACCTCGGGGGTCATTGATTTTGTTGTGAACAATCCTTCTGCCGCTGCGGGACCGGCAAGCAGCAAGCCGAAAAGCGCCGCTGTTACGGTTTTCTTGATCATATTCGAAACCTCCCTTCCTGATGGTGCCGCAATTTCGCGGTTAACCTGAAACATCCGTTCGGAC
>JAPHTL010000282.1 GCA_026193355.1 Rhodospirillales bacterium | reverse complement strand
TCCTGCGATGTCGCTGGCGTCGTTGTGGCCCCTTCCGGCTTCTGGGCAGGCTGGAAAGCCCAGTTTTGCCGCCCATCGGCAAGCGTTTCCAGTTCGATGACGGGATCGACCAGACGCAGGGCCTCCACCTGGATATTGCCGCCAAGGAGCGGACCCATTGCAACGCGAACGACGAGGGAGCGGAGGCTGACCATATCCGCCACAGCCGCGCCGTCAACGTTGGACAGCCTGACGCGTTCAGCGATAAGCGCCGGTGCCGGCAGAAGCGTCGCGGATATGTCGCCGTCGAAGTGGACCCTGCGGCCCGTCGCTTCGTGGATCCTGGCGGCGATCTGGTCCTTGTAGTGGTTCCAGTCGATAAAGCCCGGGGCGACGATGACCGCCCCGATCAGGATGACGAACAAGACAACTGCCCCGATAAGGACTTTCCGCATCAAAGGAACCTCATGATGGACCAAAGGGCCAGAATGGAGCGTTGCACACTGGCGTTAAACGCCTGTGTGGCGCAACGAGATCGTCCCGATCCGGCAGGATGTGCCGGGTCGGTCAACGGATAGTAGTGCGTTGGCTGTCTTCGATCAAATCGTGATCGCCTGTTGCCGGCAGGAAAAGTTTTGTGATGGCCTTTGTCACACTTTGTAATCATAATTTTTAAAAACAACCACCAACGAGACACAAGGGAGCGACGGATGAACCAGTTGGCCTCGGATGTCGGCGCATTTTCAGCGCCGGTGCGGATCATCGGGACGGAACGGTCCTGGCAATGGTTGCGCGCCGGGTGGCGCGACATGAAGAAAGCGCCGCTGATCAGTCTGACCTGCGGCGCAATACCTGTTGTCCTCGGGTACTTTCTCATGTTCGGGCTTGACCGCGCCGGAATGGGGTACCTGATCATTCCACTGACCGCCGGTTTTTTCCTTGCCGGGCCGTTGATCGCGGTGGGGTTCTATGAAATGAGCCGGATCATTGCCCAGGGAGAAACGCCGACGCTGTGGCGTGTGTTGGGGGCATGGCGACGGAACTTCACCCAGTTGGTGTTGCTTGGCCTGATCGTTTCCCTGTTCATGCTTGTATGGCTTCTGTCCGCCGCCATTCTTTTCGCCCTGTTCATGGGCGGTGAGGCGATCTCCATGGAAAGGGATGTCGTGCGGCAGATTTTGGCGACCGACGCCAGTATACCATTCCTGCTGATCGGGACGCTGACCGGCGTCGTTCTCGCCGTGGTCGCCTTCACATTCACTGCGATCTCGTTTCCGATGCTGCTGGATCGCAATGACGGTGTACTGGTCGCCATGTGCACAAGCTGTACCGCCGTCTCCCGTAACTGGCGGGTCATGCTGGGTTGGGCCGCGATGATCGGCCTGTTCACCGGGGCCGGGCTCGTCACCTATTTCTTCGGGCTTGTCGTGGTGCTTCCACTGATCGGACATGCAAGCTGGCATGCGTACCGGGATCTGGTAGCGCCTGACGCCTGATTGCGATCAGACCAGCACAACCTTGTCCGGATTCATGATGTTGAGGGGATCAAGGGCCACCTTGATCGACGACATGACGTCAATGGCGTCGCCGTGCTCGTCTCTCAGGTAATCGATCTTGCCCATGCCGACGCCATGTTCCCCCGTGCAGGTGCCGCCCATTGAAATCGCCATCTTGACGGTGCGTTCGACGGATTTCTTGGCTTCTTTCTCCTGCGAGGGATCATCGGGATCGATCATGTAAAGGGTGTGGAAATTGCCGTCGCCGACATGTCCGACGATGTAGGTCGGTATGGGTGTCTGGTCCATATCCATCTTGGCGATGGTTATCGCTTCGGCCAGACGGGAAATGGGGACGCAGGCATCGCCGATCACGCCCTTTGTTCCGGGATGCCTGGAACGGGCGGCGTAATAGGCGTTGTGCCGGGCATGCCACAGGCGGTCGCGGTCTTCCTGTTTCGTCGCCCACTGGAAGTTGGTGCCGCCGTATTCTGCGGCGATCTCGCTGACCATTTCGGCCTGTTCCGCGACGCCGGCCTCGGAGCCGTGAAATTCGAAGAACAGGGTCGGGGCTACCGTGTAGTTCAGCTTGGAGTAGCTGTTGACCGAGTCCATGGAGGCATCGTCGAGGAATTCGATCCGCGCCACGGGAACGCCGCTCTGGATGGTCGCAATGACCGTATTGACGGCGTTATCAACGCTTGGGAAGGGGCACACGGCCGAAGAAACGGCTTCGGGAATACCGTAAAGCTTCAGCGTGATCTCGGTGATCACGCCAAGCGTTCCTTCCGATCCGATGAACAGATGCGTCAGGTCATAGCCCGCCGCCGATTTTTTCGCGCGGCTGCTGGTCCGGATGATGCGCCCATCCGCCAGAACAACCTGCAAAGCCATGACGTTTTCGCGCATGGCCCCGTAGCGAACCGTATTGGTACCCGACGCGCGGGTCGCGACCATGCCGCCGATCGAAGCATCGGCGCCGGGATCGACGGGAAAGAACAGGCCCGTATCCCGCAGATGGGCGTTGAGCTGCATCCGACGCACGCCGGGCTGGACCACCACATCAAGGTCCTCGTTGTGGACCTCAAGAATCGCGTTCATTTCCGAAAGATCAATGCTGACGCCGCCATGGGTGGCGGCGACGTGGCCTTCCAACGAGGTACCCGCGCCAAACGGAATGACCGGAATGCTTTTCGCCGCGCAGGCCTTCACGACGGCGCTGACCTGTTCGGTCGATTGCGGGAAGATCACGACGTCGGGCGGCATGTTGGGGTGGTAGGATTCATCCTGCCCGTGTTGCTGACAAACAGAGTCGGATGTTGAAACCTTGTCTTTTCCGACAATTGCGGCGAGTTCACCGACAAAGGCGTCGTCAACCCTTCCGTATTTGCGGGCGGAAGTGTCCATGATGCTGTCTCCTGATATTTGTCGGATGCTCTGATTGTCGAAGGCTATCCTTCATGGGGGGGCGGTGCAAGTATCACCCTGGTCTACTTGTCGTTCTCCAGCCCAAGCGCGACGGTATCGGGGTCATGGCCTGTGTGGCCGATGAATTGAAGAAGGTCGCCCGACCGGATTGCGGTCGTCATGGTGTTGACCAGCGGGTGAAACGTCAGAAGGGGTTGCTGCATCATCCAATGGTCCAGAACAACGCGGACCTTGCGATCGACATCGTTGATCAGGGCAAAGGGGGTAACGGACCCCGGTTCCACCCCAAGAACCTCGCGCAGTCTTTCGGGCTGGGCGAACGACAGGCGTTTGGAGCCGATGCGTTCGGGCAGGGTTTTCAGGGCGATGGCGCGATCGACGGGGGCGACGATCAGCCAGTAAACGCCTTTCGCGTCCTTGAGAAAAAGGTTCTTGCAGTGAACGCCGGGGATGTCGCGCCAGTGTTCCGTCCCGTCTTCGACCGTCATGATCGGCGGATGGGTGAAGGTATCCACTGCAATCCCAAGGGCGGAAAGCGTTTCCAGCAGGCGTTCAGGGGTGCAGCGCACGTTTGCTGTTTCCTTGGATGTATCCATGATTTTGCATCTAGCATGAAGCGGGCGGGACGGTCTATCGGGTTGTCATGCCGCCTTGACCCTATACCATGGGGCAACGCGCCCTTGCGCCATGGGGCGCAGTCGGATTATCTGGGAACCTGAAAAGAAAGAGGATCGGAAATCATGAGCATCTGGGGCAAGGTAATCGGCGGGTTCGCCGGTCTGGCGCTTGGTGGGCCGCTTGGCGCGCTGCTCGGCGCCGTTGCGGGGCATGCGGTGGATCGCATGCGCGCCAAAACCGGCCCTGAGGATCTCAACGCCGCCAAAAAGGTCGCCTTCACCGTTGCGGTGATTGCGCTGGGCGCAAAAATGGCCAAGGCGGACGGCGTCGTGACGCGCGCCGAGGTCGATGCCTTCAAGCAATTGTTCCGCGTCCCCCCCGATGAGATGAAGGGCGTGGCGAAGATATTCGACGAGGCCAAGCGCGAGGCGACGGGGTTTGAAGCCTATGCCGAGCAGGTCGCGCGCATGTTTGTTCACGAACCCGCGGTGCTGGAGGAACTCCTCGGCGGCCTCTTTCATATCGCCAAGGCCGATGGCGTCATTCACGAAAAGGAACTGTCGTTCCTGCGCCGGGTCGCCACGATTTTTGGTTTCACCGCCGCCGATTTTGAAAGAATTCGTCAAACCCATCTGCCCCCCGAAGAGGCCGACCCCTTCGAGGTTCTGGGTGTCGCCCACGATGCGGACGATCAGCAGATCAAGACGGTCTATCGACGTCTGGTGCGCGAAAACCATCCGGACAAGCTGATGGCCGAAGGCATGCCGCAGGAGTTCATCGACCTTGCCAACGAAAAACTGGCGGCGATCAATGCGGCGTATGAGGCCATAAAGAAGCGTCGCGGGATAAGCTGACGCAGGCGTATGGGGCCCCCAGGGGAGGAACAAGAGAATGATCCAGCGTCCTTCGCCCAACTTTGATGATCGTCCAGAAGGTGTCCCGATCGACATGCTGGTCATCCATTACACCGGCATGAAGACGGCCGAGGCCGCGTTGGAACGATTGAGCGATCCCGAGGCCAAGGTCAGCGCCCATTACGTGATTGATGAAAACGGCAGCGTCATTCGTCTGGTGGCGGAGGAAAACCGCGCCTGGCATGCCGGGGTCTCGTCATGGCGCGGGGAATCCGACGTCAACGGGCGCTCCATCGGTATTGAACTGGTCAATCCCGGCCGCGAATTCGGCTACAGGCTGTTCACGGAACCCCAGATGGAAAGCCTTGCGGTGCTGGCCGCCGATATCGTGCGCCGTCACGCCATACCGGATCGCAACGTGGTCGGCCATTCGGATGTCGCCCCGGACCGCAAGGAAGACCCGGGCGAGCTGTTTGAATGGGATCGGTTGGCGCGCGAGGGAATTGGACTTTGGCCTGCCTGGGTGAAGGCCCCGACACGGGAAGTGGCGGCTGTTCAACGGGCGCTGGCGCAATACGGTTACGGTCTTGAGGCAAGCGGCGTTCTGGACGATGCAACGCGCAAGGTCGTCGCCGCCTTCCAGCGTCATTTCCGGCCCGAACGGGTTGACGGCAATCCCGATTCCGAAACGGTGGGCCGGCTGTTCAGCCTCCTTGATCTGGTGGACGACGAAGGCGGCGCTTGACGCCGGGCGCGCGGAAGCTACCTTAGGGACGCCAGACGGCTGGATGGTCGCCTTTCGGCTTAGGCCGGGGGGAGGAAAGTCCGGGCTCCACGGAAACACGGTGCCGGGTAACGCCCGGCGGGGGCAACCCCAGGGAAAGTGCAACAGAGAGCAGACCGCCGACGCAAGCTACGGCCCGTCGGCAAGGGTGAAAGGGTGCGGTAAGAGCGCACCGCGGCCCCGGCAACGGGGACGGCATGGTAAACCCCACCGGGAGCAAGACCGAGTAGGGGCGACGCGCCGGTGTATTCCGGCAGGCGGGTTTCCGCGCAGTCGCCCGGGTGTGTCGCGCGAGGCGTCCGGCGACGGACGTCCCAGATGAATGACCATCCATCGTCCCAACGCTTTTGCGGGCGGGGCGTGGACAGAACCCGGCTTACAGGCCGTCTGGCGCTTATTCCCCGAATCCCCGTATTGGGTGCTGGGTGCGGATTCCGACTCCATCAAACCCAGAGTTTGTGCCATACTCGCCGCCTGTTGAGCATGCGATGAGCATGCTGGGCTCCGTTGCTGGGAGGCGAGGCCGCAAAATGAAGACACAATCGAATGCGCGTTTGATGAAGACTGGACTGTCGGCTTTTTGCGCCGCGCTGTTTGCCCTTGGTCTTGCGACCGGGCCGTCATGGGCGGAAGAACCGGAAGACAAGGATCCCTTCGAAGGCCTCAACCGGATGATGTTCGGCTTTAATCAGGGCGCCCGCGCCCTTGTCGTGGATCCCTTCGCCGATTTCTTCACCAAGGTGTTGCCGCCGCCCGTTCAGGAAGTCGTCGGTAACGCAGCATCCAACCTGACCGAGCCGCTTACGGCGGTCAGCAGTGTTTTGCAGGGCGATTCCGAAAACGCCGGTGCGGCGGTTGAACGGTTCCTCGTTAATTCGACGGTTGGCCTTGCGGGAACCCAGGATCGCGCGACCGAGATGGGTATCGTCGCCCGCCCCGAAGACCTGGGTCAGGCTGCAGGCGCTTCCGGCGTTGGTGACGGACCCTATATCGTCCTGCCCTTGATCGGCCCCAGCAATGCCCGTGACGCCGGTGGCGAGGTGGTCAACATGCTGGTCAATCCACTGGCGTTGGCCCATACGGCGGATGGGGCCGTTACCTATGCCAACAACAAGGATCAGCTGAACACGTTCAGCCGCACCTCTCTCGACCCCTACGTCGCCGAGCGGGAAGCCTACCTGCAGAACCGTCGCAACATGATAGCCAACGGAAAATCCGGTGGGGCGGTCGCCGAATACGATCCATCCGACGTACCGGGAAACGATTGACGATAAATCGCGATACGGGTCTTTGGTCCCGGCGAAAACAGGCATACAATTGATCCCTGGGCGGGTTCGACTCGGATGTTTTCCGCCCGTGTCGGGGGGTCGGTCATGACGGTTCGCCTGAAATTTCACGGTGCGGCGCGGACGGTAACCGGTTCGTGCTATCTGGTCGAACACCCCGGCGGCCGGTTTCTTGTGGATTGCGGCTTGTTCCAGGGCAACAAGACAATCCGCGAACTCAATTACGGCGGGTTTCCCTTTGATCCGAACGTGATTGATTTCGTCATCCTGACCCACGCGCACATCGATCACAGCGGGCTGGTTCCGAAACTGAGTCGGCACGGCTTCACCGGCCCTGTCTTCACGACCGAGGGAACGGCCGACCTGTTGACCTTCATGTGGCCGGACAGCGGCTATATCCAGGAAGTCGAGGTCGAGCGCCTGAACCGGCGCAACGCTTCTCGTGGTCTGCCCGCGGTTCAGCCCATCTATACGAAACTGGATGCGGAAAAGACGCTCGAGCAGATCCGCCCCCTGCCCATGGATGGCTGGTGCGATCTGGCCGAAGGGGTGCGGGTGCGGTTCTGGAATGCGGGACATATTCTGGGCGCGGTCTCGCTGGAGCTCGAGGTTGCAACGGACGGCCGAAACACCGCTCCGTTCAGGATCGTGTTTTCGGGGGATATCGGGCCGGAGGGCAAGGCGTTCCATCCCGATCCCGAGGGGCCGGGCGGAACGGACTTTCTGGTCGTCGAATCAACCTATGGGTCGCGTGAGCGGGAAGACCGCTCGCCCGCGGCGCGGCGCACCATACTGCTGCGCGAGGTCCGAAAGGCCCTCAAGGCGGGCGGTAATCTTCTGATACCCGTTTTCGCCGTGGAACGAACGCAGGAGCTTTTGCACGACCTGGGCGTACTTCTGGAGCGTGGGGATCTTCCCCCGACGCCCGTTTTCCTTGATTCGCCGCTGGCGACCAAGACAACGGAAGTGTTCGAGCGCCATGCCGGCAGCCTCGAGGACGTGAACGACACGCGGTATGGGTTTCGCAATCCCAACTTCCGTTACGTCGAAAGCGTCGAGGAAAGCAAAGGCCTCAACAAGGTGACATCGGGCGCGATCATCATGGCGGCCAGCGGCATGTGCGATGCCGGACGTATTCGCTTTCACCTGGAAAACAACCTGTGGCGGCAGCAGGCCTCCGTCCTTCTGGTCGGCTATCAGGCGCCCGGAACGATCGGCGATCTTCTGCAACGGGGCGCTTCGTCGCTTCGGATGTTTGGCAGGGAAGTGGCCGTCCGCGCCCGGATCGCCACTATTGATGCGTATTCAGCCCACGCCGACCGGTCGGGCTTGATCGACTGGGTCAAGGCGCGCCGGCCGATCCGGCGCGGGGTGTTTCTGGTCCATGGAGAGATGGATTCCATGACATCCCTGCGGCAGGGTCTGATCGACGCAGGCATTGACGAGGGCGCGATTTACGTGCCGGAGATGGACGAGGTCTTCAAACTGGCGCATCGCGGCGGTCTCCGCCACAAGGTTGAAAAACAGCGCATCGCGGCCAGGGAGGTTTCCGGCGAAGACTGGCACAATGTTTACGCCGCTTTCCTTCTCGACCTTGCGCGGCGGCTCAGAAGCAGGCCCGATGGCGCGGGTAAACGCGCGATTCTCGATGCCCTTCATCAGACCCTGCGCGCCGAGAATGGCGCCGCATCGAAGCGCCGAAAGAAATAGCGCCGCGATTTAACGTCTCCTTTATTTACTGTCGATAGATGTTGTGACTGTCAAACCGGTGCGCACAAACGGTTTTGCGTGCCCGGCATTCGCCGCATTACCGCAAAAAGAACAAATTAAGAACAAATTGTTGTCAAATTCTTGTGCGCCCATATGCGCCTGATGACTTTGCAGGTGGTCGGGGCGGCTTGAAACGGGTTTTCGCCGGCAAGTATGCGTTTCGGAATGACTTGAAAACGGCAAGTAGTTGGCGGGTGTTCCCGTTGACGCCCATACAGTTCCATGATATCCCATAAATTCCCAAATTCTGTAAAAGGGGGGAGGAGTCGTCTGCCTTCATCAAGAGTTCGCATCCGCGCGAGGGAACGGACTCAGAGATGCTTAGGAAATTCAGGGCGTTGCTTCTTTCCAGATCGGGTATGGCGCTGTTCGCAGGAACATTTGAAAACAAGGTAGACGGCAAGGGGCGTGTCTCCGTGCCTGCGCCGTTCCGCGCCGAACTGGAAGGTCCGGCGGGCGGCGCGATCTATCTTTATCCGTCCCTGACCTGCGCCGCGATCGAAGGTTGCACGGTCGAGTGGATGGAAGACGTGCGCAACAACCTGAAGGCCCTTCCCGCATTCTCTCCGCAGCGCCAGGGCCTGATGCGGGCGATATTCGGGCGCGCCCGCCTGATCAGGCTGGACGATGACGGCCGCCTCGTTCTTCCCAGGGATTTTGCCGGTTTCGCCGGAATCGAAGCGCAGGCCACCTTTGTCGGGATGGCCGACACGTTCCAGATGTGGAACCCCGATCGCGCTGCCCAGGCAGAAGAAGAAGCGGTGAAGGAGCTGATGAAAGGCGTGCTTGATCTGCCGCCGCCCTTTGGCGGGTCCGGAGGGGGTTCATGAGGCCCGCGGGCCATGCCCCCGTTCTGCTGGCCGAGGTGGTGGCCGCCATCGCGCCGCGTGATGGCGCCGTTTATGTCGACGGGACGTTCGGTGGCGGCGGTTATACGCAGGCTTTCCTCGCCGCAGCCGACTGCACCGTCTGGGCCATCGACCGTGATCCCGAAGCCATTGTGCGGGCCGAAAAACTGGCCGCCCAACATGCGGGCCGCCTGCATGTTCTCAGGGGGTGTTTCGGCGATATGAAGGCGCTGCTCAACGGACGCGGCGTCGCAAGGGTGGACGGGGTGGCTTTCGACATCGGCGTTTCCTCCATGCAGATCGACGATCCCGATCGTGGCTTCTCGTTCCGCGAGGACGGCCCGCTTGACATGCGTATGGGCCGTGACGGGACAAGCGCGGCGGACATGGTCAACGACCTGCCCGAAAAGGAACTGGCCGACCTGATCTATCTTTACGGTGAGGAGCGCGCCTCGCGCGCCATTGCGCGGGCCATCGTTGCAACCCGCGCCGAGAAACCCTTCACGCGCACGCTGGAACTGGCCTCTGTGGTTCGCTCGGTTGTTCGTCCTTCCCGCGATGGCATCGACACCGCGACGCGGACGTTCCAGGCGCTGCGCATTGCCGTGAACGACGAAATCGGCGAGTTGCGGCGCGGCCTGCTGGCGGCCGAAAGCGTTCTGGCGCCCGGCGGCCGCCTTGCCGTGGTTTCTTTTCATTCGCTGGAAGATCGCGAGGTCAAGACCTACCTCAAGACCCGTAGCGGCGCGGCGGCAAATCCCTCGCGACACATGCCTGAAACCTCGCGGCCGCGCGCGCCGAGCTTCCGCCTGATCAAGCGCAAGTCGATCCGCCCCACCGATGCCGAGATCGCCGCCAATCCACGGGCCCGCTCGGCGCACTTGCGGGTGGCCGAACGCACGGAAGCGCCGGAATGGCCGGAGCAGGAGGCGGCATGATGCGCTCGACGACACTTATTGCCCTTGTCCTTGCAGCAGCGCTTGCCGGTGTTTTGTTCAAGGTGAAGTACGAGGTTATTGACCTTGAGGCCGACCTGTCCGCCGTGAACAGGGACATTCTCGCCAATCAGGAGGCAATCCATGTCCTCAAGGCGGAATGGGCGTTCCTCAACGACCCGAACCGTCTGCGTGCGCTGAGCGAGAGGCATCTGGGCCTGAAGCCCGTGACTCCGCATCAGATGAAGGAATTCGCTGATTTGCCTGCTCCCGGTAACGATCAGGGCGCCCCGGCAAGCGTCCTTCCGGTCAAGGGAGGGGCGCACTGATGACGGTTGGTCATGGCGCACTGACTTCGGATGCAGGCCTTGCGAGCGGCAGGGTTCGGGTCGAGGGCATTCGCAAGCAGGCCCTTGATACCAGCCACAACCGGCTGGTCGTTCTGGCAGTGGTATTCGGCCTTCTTTTCGTCGCCATATCCGCGCGGGTCATTGATCTGACCGTGCTGAAAGGCGCCAGCGAACCGACGCTTTCCGCCTCGCCGCCGTCCCAGGCCCTTGTTGTGGACCGCGCCAGTATCCTTGACCGCAGGGGCATCCTTGTCGCATCGAGCCTGCCGACGGCTTCGCTTTACGTCAATCCGCGCGACCTGCGCAACGCGGGCGAGAACCCCGAGACCGCCGCCGCCCGCCTGGTGGAGATCCTTCCCGACCTCTCGCAACAGGAAGTGGCGCGGAAACTGTCTTCGGACAGAAGCTTCGTCTATCTGCGCCGCAACCTCGCCCCCCGGCAACAATATCAGGTGAACCGCCTTGGCATTGCGGGCGTCTACTTCCAGCGCGAAGAACGCCGGGTCTATCCCCACGGCCCCCTGTTGGCCCATGTCCTGGGCATGACGGATGTGGACGGGAAGGGGATTTCCGGCCTTGAAAAACAGTTCGACGACGTTCTGCGGCGCGCCTCAACCCCCTTGCAGCTTTCGCTTGATGTCACGCTCCAGCAAATCCTGCGTGACGAGTTGTTGGCGACGAAACGGGGCTTTGACGCCGTTGGCGCGGCGGGTGTGATTATGGATGTGAACAGTGGCGAGGTTCTCGCCCTTGCGTCCCTCCCCGATTTTGATCCCAACAATCCGGACACGGCCCAGGGCGACCCCGCTTTCAATCGGGCGACAAAAGGCGTCTACGAAATGGGGTCCACCTTCAAGCTGTTCAATACGGCGATGGCGCTGGACAGCGGGGTGGCGAAACTGACGTCCCGTTACGATGCAACGCAACCGCTCAAGATCGCCCGCTTCGCCATTTCCGACTTTCACCCCAAGAACCGCTGGTTGTCGCTTCCCGAGATCCTGTTTTATTCATCGAACATCGGTTCTGCGCGGATAGCCCTCGATGTCGGCGCGACACGCCAGAAGGCGTATATGGAGCAATTCGGCCTGATGGACCGGGCGTCCATCGAATTGCCGGAAGTGGGAACGCCGCTTCTGCCCTCCCCCTGGCGCGATATCAACGTCATGACCGCTTCGTATGGGCATGGCATCGCGGTGACCCCCCTGCAACTGGCGGCGGCGGTCTCAGCCGTTGTCAATGGCGGCATCCTTCGTCCTGCGACCTTGCTGAAACGTGATCCTGTCCTTCCCCTTCCCGGCGAACGGGTAATCACAGAGAAAACCTCGGACAGCATGCGCAAGATGATGCGTCTTGTGGTTCGCGCCGGCACTGCGGGCAAGGCGGACGCCAAGGGTTATCGGGTGGGTGGAAAGACCGGCACCGCGGAAAAGCTGGAAAACGGCCGCTATCGGAAGGATGCCCTGATTTCCTCGTTTGTCGGCGTTTTCCCCATGGATGCCCCCCGATATGTGGTTCTGGTGGTGATCGACGAACCGAAAGGAAAGGAAAGCACCTTCGGATACGCAACCGGCGGCTGGGTCGCCGCCCCCGCCGTGGGCCGTATCGTTGACCGGATTGCGCCGGTCATGGGTATTGCTCCCAGCACTGGACCGGAGCCCCTGCCCAAGGCGGGTGATCCGATGTTCGTCGCGGTGAAGGCCGCGATGTGAGGGGCGTCCGGTGGAATTAGGCGCGTTGTTGAAAGGGTTTGATGTCGAAACTTCGAGTGGGAAAGTGAACGAAACAGTCAGTATCAGCGGCCTGACCGCCGATTCCCGCCTTGTCGAGGCGGGCTACCTGTTCGCCGCGCTGCCGGGGAGCCGGGTGGACGGTCGTGCGTTCATTGACGATGCGCGGGCGCGTGGCGCTGCGGCCATTCTTGCGCCGCGCGGAACCCGCGAAAAACTTGGCCCTGATTATCCTCCGGTCATCGAAAGCAAAAGCCCGCGCAGGCATTTCGCCCTCATGGTGGCGCGTTTCTTCGATCTTCAGCCCGAAACCGTTGTCGCTGTCACGGGAACGAACGGCAAGACATCGGTTGCTTCCTTCGCCCGCCAGATCTGGTCGGCGCTTGGCCGCAACGCCGCCAGCATGGGGACGCTGGGCATTGAAACCGACAAGGGGCGTACGGGCGGCGGTTTGACGACGGCCGATCCGGTGACCCTTCACCGTGCGTTGCATGACCTCGCCCGCGAAGGTGTCGAGATGATGGCGATCGAGGCGTCCAGCCACGGACTCGATCAGCACCGCCTGGACGGTGTGCGCATTTCTTCCGCCGCCTTCACCAACCTCAGCCGCGATCATCTGGATTACCACGGCACGATGGCGGCCTATCTGGCTTCCAAGGCGCGATTGTTCACAGAGGTTCTGCAACCCGGCGGCTGCGCGGTCCTGAATGCCGACGTTCCGGAATTCAAGAGCCTTCGCGCCGCCTGCTATGCCAACGGTCGCAGGGTGCTGGATTACGGAACGAATGCCGGGGCCCTGCGGATCGTATCCGTCTCGCCGTCTTCAACGGGGCAGAAGGTCGAATTTTCCCTGTTCGGCAAGGCGCGCAGCATCGATCTTCCCCTCGCCGGCCGTTTCCAGGTCTGGAATGCGGTCGCAGCGCTGGGCCTTGTTCTGGCCGAGGGTGCCGAAGCGGGGCCCGCGTTGGATGCGCTCGAGAAGCTCGCCGGGGTTCCCGGCCGCCTGCAAAGGGTTGTGAGCCTGCCTTCCGGGGCTGCCGTTTATGTGGATTACGCCCATACACCCGATGCGCTGGCGACGGTTCTTGATGCGCTTCGCCCCCATGCTGGCGGGCGTTTGGCCGTGGTCTTCGGATGCGGCGGTGATCGCGATTCCGGCAAGCGGCCAGAAATGGGCGCGGTGGCCGCCGAACGCGCCGATGCCATCATCGTCACCGACGACAATCCACGTAGCGAGGATCCGGCGGAAATCCGCGCACAGATCGTGGCCGCTTGCCCTGG
>JAPHTL010000015.1 GCA_026193355.1 Rhodospirillales bacterium | reverse complement strand
TATGGCTGCATCGGTTGGTTGCTGCGGGGAGACCCCTGCCCCCAAAAAGAAATGAGGCCCGCGCTTGTCTGCGGCGGGCCTCATGAATTGGTGCGGTCGAGAAGACTCGAACTTCCACCCGTGTTACCGGACAGCGACCTCAACGCTGCGCGTCTACCAATTCCGCCACGACCGCTTGATCTCCGTGTCTCCGACAGGCTAATTGCCTTCGGTGCGCTAGGCAAATAGCAAATGATGAGGTAACGATCAAGCGGAGACCTCATCCCAACGGATTAAAAATGCATATGACCCGAATTGAGATGCATGACGGTATCGAGTGGCGGATTGATGAAACCCCCGTCGATTACCCTGTTGCCGTCGACTTCATGGAGCGGCGAGTGGCTGAAATCCGCGCTGGAACGGCCCCGGAGACAGTCTGGCTGCTGGAACATCCCCCCCTCTACACCGCGGGAACCAGTGCGGATGAAGGAGATCTTCTCGACCCCGGTCGGCTCCCGGTTTATCGAACCGGTCGCGGAGGCCAGTACACTTATCATGGTCCAGGCCAGCGAATCGCCTATGTCATGCTCGATCTCCATCGCCATGGACGCGATGTCCGCGGTTTTGTCGCCGCCTTGGAACAATGGATGATCGATGTTCTGGACAGTTTCGGCGTCAAGGGGGAGCGTCGGACGGGGCGTGTCGGGATCTGGGTGGCGCAAAACGGGCATGAAGAAAAGGTCGCCGCCCTTGGCGTCCGCGTTCGCCACTGGGTTACCTACCACGGCGTCGCCCTCAACGTTTCACCTGACCTTCAGCATTTCCACGGAATCGTTCCCTGCGGGATCAGCGACCATGGTGTGACATCGCTTGCCCGGCTCGGAATCGAGGCGAAAACGGATGAGGTCGATGCAGCCCTGATGAAGGCCTTCCCCAAGGCCTTCCCCAGGCGCCCGACAACTAGATCCGCCTGATCCATTTTTTCGCCCGTGACGATAATTACGTCCTTTTTATTCCCGCAAGGATTATGTAGCATCCTCGAAACGTAAAAACATACAGACACTCTTGAGTCCGGAAATAAAGCATGAAAAGAACGATCGCCGATGGATCGGCGTCCGCTTCCGTTGCGTCAGAATTGAATGACGCCGCAGCAGGCCCCCACACCGCCTACGCGCCTGAAACCATCCTTGATGCAATCGGCAGCCTCGAGAGGGCGATGGCCGCACAGACCGAGTGGCTCAAGGATTGGCATCTTTCCGTCGTCTGCCGGAATGAAGGCACCGATTTTGTGGATTCTATGGCGGAATCCTGCCCGGCCGGGGCTTGGTATCATGGTGATGTACCCTCAGTTTTCTCGGCGCACCCCTGTTTCAAATCGCTTGGTGAACGGCTGGACCGGATGGCGGCCCACGCTTCCCTCATTGCAAGGAAAGTCCCAGGCGGAACATCACTGTCCAGCGAGGACTATTCGGCATTCATGAACACGGTCCTCGATTTCAACGGACTCGTTCAGCAAATCCAGCACGACACATGGGAAGGCCTGTACTACGTCGATCCGCTTACCGGCATCCGCAACCGCCAGCACATGGGCCGCGACCTGGAAGCCGAACGCCACCGCAGCAAACGTAACGGGACCAGTACGGTCATCGCCATGATCGACATGGATCACTTCAAGGCGATCAACGATGATCACGGCCATCAGGCCGGTGATCGTGTTCTGAAGGGCGTTGCAGATATTCTGATGGGGGAAATGCGCCTTTACGACATGCTCTATCGTTATGGCGGCGAAGAGTTTCTCATCTGCCTGCCCAATACCGGCATGGAAACCGGGCGCAGCGTTCTTGAGCGCCTGCGTCAGCAGGTCGAGAAGACGGCGATCGACATCGGCAACGGCAGATCGATTTCCGTGACGGCGACCTTTGGTTACGCCCCCCTTATCGGCTTTGAAACGGTGGAAAACGCGATCGACGCCGCCGATAACGCCCTTTACGAAGGCAAGAAAAAGGGGCGCAATCGGGTCAATGCCGCGAGCGTCGTCGGCATCGGCTGAGCTTATGTGCGTCCTGAATTCAGATAGTCGGGGCCTGGGAAAATCCGGCTGAGGCAGGTTGCGCAGCAGGTGTCGACTGCACGGCGTCCACCCTTGCCGCCTGGGGCCCCTTCCAGCACAGCGCGAGCATGGTGTCCACGTTTTCAGCAAGCCCCGAAAACAGGGCCTCGACGCTGCCGTCGGAGCGGTTGCGCACCCATCCGTCAAGGCCGAGAGAGAGCGCCGTCTGGGAAGTCCAGGCACGGTAGAAGACGCCCTGAACCCGCCCTTCTATACGCACCTTGACGGCCTTGACCTCCATTACACGGCCACTTACTGGAATTCGATGATCACCTGATCGACGGCAAGGCTTTCCCCGGCCTTGGCCTGCAACTTGGCGACCACGCCATCGCGTTCGGCGCGAAGGACGTTTTCCATCTTCATCGCCTCGACCACCGCCAGTTCCTCACCGGCCTTGATTTCCTGGCCCTCCTCGACGGCGACGGAAACGAGAATTCCCGGCATCGGTGAAAGCAGGAAGCGCGACATGTCGGGCGGAACCTTCACAGGCATCAGGGAGGCCAGTTTCGCCCCCTGAACCGAAAGCACAAGCGCGTCGGCCTGCGACCCGGCGTGGAAGAAACGGTAACGATGGTCGTCACGGTCCACCTGCACACAGACCAGCTTGCCATTGACCAGGGCGTTGAACAGGGGAGCGCCAAACGTCCATTCCGTTTGCACCGCGTAGGGTTTACCGTCAACAACGACATCGTATCCCCCCTCGACAGCCACTGCCGTCGCCGGGAACTGTGAATCATTGAGCAACACAACCCAGTCTTCCGATGCCTTGCCCGGCGCGGGCCTGGACTGGCCGCTGATTTCGGCGACCCGATCGACATGCTTGCGATGCACCGCCGCGGCAATGGCGGCCAGAAGGGTTGGGTCGTCATGGGGCACATCCGAGGGATGGAATCCATCCGGATATTCCTCAGCAATGAAATTGGTCGAAAAATTACCTTCGATGAAACGCGGATGGCCGGTCAGGGCGGACAGGAAGCTGATGTTGTGCGACACCCCCCTGATATAGAAGGCGTCCAGCGCGGTCAGCATATGTTCAATGGCTTCATTCCGGTTCTTGCCGTAGGTGACCAGTTTGGCGATCATCGGGTCGTAGAACATCGAAATCTCGCCGCCTTCGTACACGCCCGTATCGACGCGGACGTTCGGCCCCTCTTCCGGCGGCATATATTTGACCAGACGACCGGTCGAAGGCAGAAAACCGCGGAAAGGATCCTCGGCGTAGACGCGCGCTTCCAGCGCCCATCCCTTAAGCTTCACATCCGACTGCTTGACGGATAGCGGTTCACCCGCCGCAATGCGGATCATCCACTCGACCAGATCGAGGCCGGTAATATACTCGGTGACGGGATGCTCCACCTGAAGACGCGTGTTCATCTCCAGAAAATAGAAATTCCTGTTCTTGTCGACGATGAATTCGACCGTACCGGCGGAACGGTAATCGACCGCCTTGGCCAGAGCCACGGCCTGTTCGCCCATTGCCTTGCGCGTTTTCTCATCAAGGAAAGAACTGGGCGCTTCCTCAAGGACTTTCTGATGGCGGCGCTGGATCGAGCACTCGCGCTCACCGAGGTAAATGGCGTTTTTCCCGTCGGCGAGAATCTGGATTTCGATGTGCCGGGGTTCCTCAATGTATTTTTCAACAAAAACGCGATCGTCGCCAAAGGATGAGCGTGCTTCGCTTGATGCGGAGCGGAAGGCGTCGCGGGCTTCGGCATCGTCGTAGGCTATTCGCATGCCCTTCCCGCCGCCGCCGGCAGAAGCCTTCAGCATCACCGGATAGCCGACTTGCGCGGAAACCTTGACGGCTTCATCCGCGTCCTTGAGCGCAACCGTGTGCCCGGGGATGGTGTTGACCCCCGATTTGTCGGCCAGCTTCTTGGATTCGATCTTGTCGCCCATGGCGTTGATCGCCAGAACGTCAGGGCCAATGAAGGCGACCCCTTCTTTCTTCAGACGCTCGGCAAAGGCGGCATTTTCCGAAAGGAAGCCGTAACCGGGGTGAACCGCCTCGGCCCCGGTCTTTTTGATGGCGTCGACAATATTGTCGATAACCAGATAGCTCTGGGAACTTGGCGATGGCCCGATGAAGACGGCCTCGTCGGCCATTTCGACGTGTTTTGCATCCCGGTCAGCTTCTGAATAGACGGCAACCGTCTTGATGCCCATCTTTCTGGCGGATTTGATGACCCGACAGGCGATTTCGCCACGGTTGGCGATCAGGATTTTCTTGAACATCTTAAAACGGCGCCTTTCTTCCCGGTTTCTGCGCCTGCGGGCTTTCCCGTTTCCCGGTTATGCCGCAACGCAACATCTCCAAATGCCCCACTGTCCGTCTGCTGTCAACAGCCGGGCGATCACATTCACTCGGTTTTACGGCCTGTTTTCGCCATCCAGGGCGGCAGTGAGCCGCTCGAATGAGGTTTCATCGCCCGGCAAACCCATGCGCAGCCATGACGGGCGCGCCTCGAAAGCACGGACGAGAATGCCTTGTCGCCCCAGACGTTCGAAAGCCCCCTTCGCATCATCATGTTCAATCAGCCGGAAAAGCGGCGTTCCGCCGATAACCGCAAGGCCAGCATCGGCAAGCACACCATCAAGCCGGGTCGCCGCCCTTGTCAGCGCCTTCCTTGCGCCGTTCATCCAGGCCGTGTCACGCATGGCCCTTTCCGCGATAATGATCGCGGGCCCGCTGACGGGCCAGGGGCCGATGGCGGCGTTCAGACGGGCGGCAAAACCTTCCTCAGCAAGGGCGAACCCGAGGCGCAGGCCGGCGAGGCCGAAAAACTTTCCGAACGACCGGAGGATGACAAGCCCCGGAACACCGGCGTGACGGGTGATATCGGCATCGGGCATCACGTCTGCGAAAGCACAGTCAACGATCAGAACGCCGCCTTTTCTGGCAAGATCGGCGGCCAGCGAAAGAAGGTCCTCTGTCGGGAAAAGCCGTCCGTCGGGGTTGTTCGGATTAACGCAGACGACAACGTTCGCCATCGACGCATCAACCAACCCCGACACATCCGTCACGTCATGCCCCGAGGCGCGCCACGCGCGAGCATGTTCCGAATACGTCGGGCCGACCACAGCAACGCGCGCAGATGTGAAAAGGCGCGGCAGCGCCTGTATGACGGCCTGCGTCCCGGCCGCCGGAACGATCGTTTCGAGCCCCGCGCCATAATAATCGCCAGCCGCTTCACGCAGGCGTCCCATCATGCCCTCGTCGGGCAATCTGGCCCAGACAGCCGAAGGAATTTCCTCGATGGGGTAGGGATTGGGATTGATGCCGGTTGAAAGGTCCAGCCAGTCTTCGACAGGGATGCCGAAACGTTCCGACGCGGCGGAAAGGTTGCCGCCGTGCAGATAGAGCCTCGGGTCCGGCTGAAAATCCTGACTCATGAAGAAATAACGCCCTGAAAACCGGCCGGAGGGATCAATCCCCCGTGAATCGTAACAGAGGCTATTTGGTTACCTTTTCGACAACCATATCCAGCCCTTTGAGGAGATTTTGGCCTGCCTTGCCTCCGTCGCCCTTCATCCTTTCGCCAATGATGACGCGAAGGGTATCAATATGGACCTTGACGACCTGCAATTCCTTGGGGCCAAGCTCTTCCTTCTTCTCGGTAAAACGGCAGAGCTGGTTGCCGACGATCGTCATGAGGTCGTAGCCGAAGCTTCCTCCCTGCCCCTTGATATCGTGGGCAATCTCGAAGACCTGCTTGATCTGTTCCTTCTTGGATCCGTGTTTGACAAGATCATCATAGGCGGCCTGAAGCTTTTTAAGATCCTCCTGCGCCCATTCAAGATAGGAATCCGACATTCCGGCGATGAGTTTTTCCGCCCGCTCAAGCGCCGCCATATCCACGCCGCCAGGCATGGGGGGGCCAACCTTCGCCTTCAGGGGATTCGGGGGAGTAATGACCGAAGGCTTTTCAAAGGTATTATCGTCTTCTTCCGACATAGCCTCTCTTCCTGGAGGAACCTGTTTGACCGCTTGTGAAAAGCAGAAAAAGTTCGGGACCGGTTAAGCTGGTCGGCATTCTAGCAGAACTTCCGCATCCGAAAAGCGGGCAAAGAATAAAATCGCCATCATCGCAATGCGGGGCTATCCGTTGAGGAGCGCCTCAACCTCGCTCTGGCTCAGCTCAGCGCCTTCCCCGGCATCCGTATCTTCGATGATGTTCTTCTTGCGGCGTTCCGTCCCCCGCCACTCGACCTGCTTGCGCCGCCGGTCGGGTCCGAAATAAAGCCCGGCGCGGACAAACGGACGGGGGCGATCGATAATTGAGCGGACGCGTGAATAAAGCGCCTTCGCAGAGATCGGCTTGGCAAGAAATTCATGGACGCCGACATCCCGCGCCTCGACGACACGGTGCATCTCCGTATGCCCCGTCAGCATGATGATCGGAACAAAGGGATTGGGGCTGTCCTTGCCCGTCCGAACAAGGCGCACGAAGTCAATGCCGTCGAGCGGAGACATGTTCCAGTCGCAGATGATGATATCCGCGGGGAAATGGCGGAGTTCCTTGAAGGCGTCGGCGCCGTCACCGGCTTCGAGGCAGTTTTTGACCCCAAGCGCATGCAGGATCGTCTTCACCAAGGCACGCATGTGCTTGTTGTCATCGAC
>JAPHTL010000127.1 GCA_026193355.1 Rhodospirillales bacterium | reverse complement strand
GCCGTTGCAAGCAAGGAATTCTACATCCGCTTCCCCCGCCGCCTGTCGGAATGGGTGTTGATCACCATCGGCGGATTGTTGATGGGAATTGGCATCCGTCTGGCCTTCGTCTGCAATGTCTCCACATTTTTTGGCCTGACGCCGGAAATGAACCTCGGCGGCTATCTTTCGATCAGCGGAATCATCGCAGGGGCTTGGGTGGGTTCGTTGATCTACAAGAAAATCCTGGAGGGTTAAGGGATGGACAGTGTTGTTGGTGAGTGCCTTGTCGCCTTCGTCTTCGGGTCTATCGTTGGCCTGCTGGTCCAACGCTCACGCTTTTGCAATACGGCGGCCTTGCGCGACGCCATTCTGTTCAAGACCTATCGAAACACGAAGGCCCTGCTGGTCGCCATGATGATCCTGACCATTGGCTTCACAGCCTTTCTGACCATCGGCGAAGGCAAGGCGATGCACTTCGACGTCGGCCTGAACCAGGTGATGGGGCTGTTTCTGTTCGGGATCGGCATGGTGCTGGCCGGCGCCTGCACGGTATCGACATGGGTCAAGACAGCCGAAGGCAACGTTGGCGCGCTGTGGGCATTGCTGTTCACATTCATTGGCATGTTTCTTTTCTCGCTGATGTGGTCGGTCAATTTCTGGCCCCCCGCATCCATGAGCATGACCAGCGATCCAAATCTGGAAGCGCTGCAACTTGGCTACTCCAACGCAAGAACCTTGCAGGACAAGTTTGGCGTTCCGGCGATTGTGTTCGGTGTCATTCAGGCGCTGGCGCTGTTCGCCATCTATCGCGCCATCGGGCGCAAGGAGAAAGCACAGAAACGCCATCACGACGAATTGGCCGCCAGCCATTTGGCCGCCGAGTAATCGGCCACTTTCATATCGGAGGAACAAAAGATGGGACTTTTTGGATCCAGCAAGGACAAAAAGAAAGCCGAGAAACCCGCAGGTGAAATCACCCTCGGCGGCACGACCTACACCATTTCAAGAACGGTGGACTGCATCGGCGATTCCTGCCCTCGTCCACAGCTGATGACAAAAAAGGCGTTGAACGAGGCAGCGCCCGGCGATGTGATAGAGGTGCTTGTCGACAACCCTTCATCGACCGAAGCCATTCCGCCAATGATGAACGATCTGGGCGCAAGTCACCTGGAAACAATAAAGGCCGAGCGGTGCTGGGAAATTTACGTCCAGAAGGATTGAACCATGGTCGCCAGCGTTATCATGCGGACGTTTGTTGGACTGATCACGATGATTACCATCGTGGGACTGACATATGTATATGCCTTCCCCCCCGAAAGCATCCGCGTCAGCCGGGACGGAGCACCGTTCTTCACTCCACCGGTCATCAATCCGGAAACCGGCAAGCCGGTTCAGGTCGATGTCCTTATTCGTCATTACAAGGGACAGTGAGTCATGGGGCTGGATTTTGAAACGGTCGTTCACATCATCATGTTTGTTGTCGCCTTCGGTGCGATGGCCATCAGCTTCCTGATGGATTCCCTTTAACGACGGTGCGGAGAAACGCCCAATGGATAGGCCCAGCCTGATATTCTGCATCCTGTCACTGGTCATCAGCATCGGACTGGCCTTGATCGCCTATCCGTTCGCAGCCATACCGGCAGACAAGCTTGCCGCATGGAAAACCCCTGCCGAATCCTATGACTTGCCTGATATGGACCTCGGGGATTTCGGCATTGTCAGCGTCGACGACCTGATCAGTTACTACATCGAGAATCCGCCTGCGCCCCCCAGCGCAGACGCGGCGCCAGCCCGCGCCGTCCGCTTCCAGGGCTGTTAGGGGAGAAGCCGGTCATGTTCGCCATTCGCTTCGCCGCCGCAACAATCGCCCTGTTCCTTGGTGTCGGTGGCTGGGCACATGCGAAAACGCAGCCATTGACCTATGTCTCCAGCATTGAAGCGGCCGGCAACGGTGCGATTGTTATCGACGCTCGCTCCGGATCAACATGCGCTGAACAATCCCTGACCGACGCCCGATGCCTGCCGTCCTCAGACTTTCTGGGGCCGCATGGAAGGCTTGCTTCATCCGCCGATATCGCCTGGGTGCTCGGCAGCGCAGGACTGAGCGGGGCAGAAACTGTGCTCGTCATCGGCGACAACCCCACGGAGCGGGATTTCGTTGCAGGCCTTCTTTATCTGTTTGGTCAATCCCGCGTATCGGTTCTTGCGCGAGGAATTGGAACCATCGATGCGCCTCGTGGACCAGGACAGACGCGCGCCAACATCCGCACCGTCGTCTGGCAAGCGCCCGTACGCAGCACGGCCTTCGTATTCAAAAACGAGTTGCGGGAGCTTCTGACGACGACCCCTGCGCCGCTGCTGCTGGACGGGCGCGCCGAGAACGCCTATTGGGGAAATACCGTTGATGGCGTGCGCAGCGGGCACCTTCCGGGGGCCGATCATCTTCCCGCATCCATACTGCGCAGCGATGTGGCCCGTGGGGCCGCCCTCGGCCCTGTCGGCCGTACCGCCATCGTCTATGCAAGCCATGCCATTGATGGGATCGCCTTTATGACTCTGGTGATAGCTGGAACGGGAACGCCGGTGCGGGTCTATCCCGGCGGGTGGGCCGAATGGGCGGCCGATGGCACCCTGCCGATCGACGCTGCAAGCTATCCCAGCACATCGCTTGCGAAACCATCCATCACACACACACTGGACACGTCGCCCTTGCTGACGATTGCAGCGGCCGTCGGGTTGGGCGCAATCCTCGGTGTCGTGGCCATGATCATGATCGGCGCGGTCCGGCGCGGAAAGGTGGTGTGACGTGGATGTAATGGTGCATGTGACTTCTTCTGAATGCGCAAGGGTGGCGATTCCGTTGATGCGGTCGCTGACACGGGCCGGCGTCGAATGGCAGTGCTTCATGACCAATGATGGTGTCCGGTTGCTGTACGACGAGACATTCGTCGCCGCACTCGACGGCTCCGGACGCACGGTAGTGTGCAAGCATTCATGGGGAAAGGTCGGCGGCACAGACGAAGACTGCCCCGTCGAGATTGGAAGCCAGACCAACAACAGCGCGATGATGGCGAACGCCGTGCGCCTGATAAGCCTGTAGGGGGATCACGATGGCGGACAAACACATCCTCGTTCTGGCCCGGCGCGATCACGGTGAAGGCATGCGTGTCGCAGCCGGCCTGACGATTGCCGGCCACACCGTACGACTGGTCTTCATGACCGGCCCGGTGGCAGAGACAGAGGAAAACGCCGCCAACGCCGAACTTCTGGAGTTGTCCGACATCGTACCGGAAACCACGGTGGCGGAGATGGGTGACGAGCTGAACCTTCTGGACGCAAAGGCGCTGGCCGCGGCCATGGCCGCCAGCGACCTGACGATAAACCTGTAGAGGGGACCTGCATGAAGTTTCTTGAACTCGACTGCGGCCTGTTTCCGGACAACACAACCGTCCGTTCCGCAGTCCAGATATTGGAGGGAGGAGATCACGACGTGTCACGGATGGGCATCGCCCAAATCGCGGCGGATGACGATGCGTCGTGGGACGAAGTAGTGAAGGCGATAATGACGGCGGACAAGATCGTCACGCTCTAGTGGCTTGAGTCTGACGGATGGGGCCCATCCGTCAGGAAGAAAAAGCCACTGGACATGAATGTACAAACATCAACCAGGGAGATGATAACGATGAAAAAAATTCTCGTAATGGCTTTTGCACTGGCGATGGTTATAGCCACAGGCGGAGCAAAGGCGGCTTCGCCGCTTGTCGATGTCGAATGGGTGAAGGCCAATCTTGGAAAACCCGGCATCGTCCTCCTCGACGTTGGCGGTACGCTTGGCAACAAGAAAAAGGCGGACTACCTGCGCGCGCATATACCGGGCGCGATATGGACCGATTACCTGAAGGATGGATGGCGCGGAACGGACAAGAACAAAACCGTCGGCATGCTGTCACCCACACCGACCCTCGAAAAGCTGATCGGCGGACTTGGCATCGGCAACGATGACCACGTTGTCCTCATCCCGGTCGGTGGCAAGGCGCTGGACGTGGGAACGGCGGCGCGCATCTACTGGACATTCAAGGTGCTTGGCCATGACAACGTTTCCATCCTTAATGGCGGAATGGCGGCGTACACGAAACAGGTCGACGAAAAGACAAAAAAACCCGTCAACCCGCTGGAGTCCGGCGCGGTTGAAGTGAAAGCGAAAACCTTCAAGGCCAACGTGCGCCAGGACATGATTATTTCCAAAGCCGACGTAAAGGCGGCGATGGACTCCGGTGGGGTTCTGGTCGATCACCGCCCCAACGATCAGTTCATCGGCGTCAACAAGCACGGCAAATCGAAACGCTTCGGCACCATTCCGGGATCGAAGAACCTGCCGGAGAACTGGCTGACGAACAACGGCGGCGGCATGTTCCGCGATACAGCCGAGTTGCAAAAGCTTTACGCCATGGCCGGCGTGCCGACTACGGGTTCGCAGATCAGCTTCTGCAACTCCGGCCACTGGGCGTCGCTTGGCTGGTTCGCTTCATCCGAGTTGATGGGCAACAAGGACGTCAAGATGTACGACGGCTCGATGATCGAATGGACAGCCGACGAATCCATGCCAGTTCAGTCCGACTTCAAGCGCTAGGCAAGTGAAGGGGGAAACCGCGCGTATATGAACAAACGGTCCATGCGGTTTTCCTCTTTGCAGACCCGTTCAAGGGCGGCGTCTTTCGTGGTGTCATTCACCATGGGGGTCGCCGCCCTTTTTCTTTGCCCCCCCTCACCCGCCGATGCCGGCGAACACCTGCGCCGACTTTCCGCCGAGATCGCCGTCATGAAGGCGGATGCCGGTCGACTGGTAAAACCGGGCCATCTGTCCGCGCCAAACATCAAGGGCATCAAGGACAGGCTGCGTGGCGCGCTTTCCGTTCTTCCTTTGCTGGTTCGCGCCGCCCGCAACACCGGGCCGGACCTGCCCGGCCTGGATGGCTCCCGCACGGTGGACCTGCGATCCGCATTGGCCGCCAATGACATTGAGAAATTGCGCGCCGGGTTGGAGGAACTTGCCGCAGCCTATCCTTTTGATACAGCCGGGCTACTTCCACCCGACAACCGCTCCGAAGCCCTGCGTCGGGCGCGTGAAATCCATGAGGCCCATTGCGCAGGATGCCACGACGATTCGGAAACCGCAGAAGAGGAACGACCGGCATGGGACTTTTTCAAACTGGCGAAGGCAATCCCGCCGGAAGAACTCGCCGCCCGTCTCGTCATTGGCGTACGCGGCGATTCACTTACCGCCCTCGACAACCCTCTTCGCAATGCGGAAATATCGGCGCTGATTGCTTTTTATTATAGCGGAAAATAGGACAGGCGGCATTCTTGGCGTCTGAACAATTGACGCACCCCCTACTCTGTGGGTATGTCCCCCCATGAACGACACAACGAACCAGACGAACCAACGCATCGCCATCATCGGCGGCGGGCCTGCGGGCCTGATGGCCGCCGAGGCATTGTGCGCCAAAGGCATCGACGTGGACCTGTACGACGCCATGCCGTCGCTGGGGCGCAAGTTCCTGATGGCGGGCAAGAGCGGCCTGAACCTGACCCATGCCGAACCGTTCGACGCCTTCATGGGGCGTTACGGTGAAACGCGCGAACGCCTGCGCCCCATGCTCGACGCCTTCCCGCCCGACGCCATTCAGGAATGGTCGCGGGGGCTGGGCGTGGATACCTTCGTCGGCACCTCGGGCCGGGTATTCCCCAAGGACTTCAAGGCGGCACCGCTGCTGAGGGCATGGATAAGGCGGCTGCGCGCAAGCGG
>JAPHTL010000182.1 GCA_026193355.1 Rhodospirillales bacterium | reverse complement strand
GGATCAATTACCTCTACCGTCATATCGCCAAGTTGCGTTGAACCCAGCCGCGACAAATCCACATCCGCGGCATCGACAATGCCGTAACGCTCGATCGCCAGGCTGCACACATGAATGTCTGCGGTAACCTTTTCCGGCGCAGGGCCGCCGTTGGCGATGTTGTATTTCACGCCGAAATCCCCATCCGGGCCGCCGGGATTGTGGCTGGCGGAAAGGATGATGCCGCCCGTCGCCCTGTGCTTGCGGATCACACACGACATCGCCGGAGTCGACAGGATGCCATCCATCCCCACCAGGACGCGACCAAGCCCGTTCGCCGCCGCCATCTTCAATATGATCTGGATGGCCTCGGCATTGTAAAAACGCCCATCCCCCCCAAGGGCGAGGGTTTGCCCTTGCATGCCGCCCACCGCATTGAAAATGGACTGGATGAAATTTTCCAGATAGTGGGGTTGCTGAAAAACGGGAACGGTTTTGCGCAGCCCGGAGGTGCCGGGAACCTGCCCTTCAAACGGCGCCGTTGGAACAATGCGAACAGTCATGGGAAAGCATTCTCTCGGATGTGATTTAGCGGTGCGCAAGCATATCATACGAATTGCAGTATAATCATGCGCGCTTGTACGAAAGCGCCCAACAGCAGACAGGTCGGGCTTTGGCCATGATGAATGATACGAAAAAACAGGCATCAACCCTGATTGCCGATATCGGCGGCACCAACGCCCGCTTCGCCCTGTCGTGCGAGGGGCGGATTCTGGGCAGCGTTAGCGTACTGGCATGCAGGGATTATCCCGATCTTGCGGCCGCCGCGAAGGCCTATCTCGAAGGCATCCCGAAGTCGGAACGGCCAAGGGATGGCGTCATCGCCGTTGCAGCGCCTGTTGCGGGCGATCACGTCAGGCTCACCAATCTTCAATGGGAATTTTCCACGGATCAATTGCGCCGTGACCTGGGACTTGTCTCGTTTGCCGTCGTCAATGATTTTACAGCCATCGCCTGGGCTGTTCCCCACCTGACGGATGCGGAGCGCCGGCAAGTGGGCGGGGGCGAAGCGCATGCCAAAGCCCCTATTGCCATCATCGGCCCCGGATCAGGGCTGGGCGTGGCGGCATTGATCCCCGACGGCAATGGCTGGACAACCCTTTCAACAGAAGGCGGCCATGTCACCATGGCGGCAGCCACCGAAGAAGAAGAACGGGTCCTTGGCGCCCTGCGCCGCCGCTTCGGCCACGTATCGGCGGAACGCGTCCTTTCGGGACCGGGCCTTGTCAATATCCACACCGCCCTTGCGGAGCTGGATGGTGAGCCACCCGCCTCCCTCTCCCCCGAAGACGTCAGTACGCAGGCGATGACGGATCCCGCTTCACGCGCGGGCCGGGCATTCGCCCTGTTCTGCTCTTTCCTCGGGACGACGGCGTCCAATGCCGCGCTGGGTTACGACGCGCGGGGCGGCGTGTATCTGGCGGGGGGTATCCTCGGGAAACTGGAAGGCGCTTTCACCGCTTCGTGTTTTCGCGACAGATTCGAAGCCAAAGGCCGATTCTCCCCATATCTATCCCGAATCCCCACCTTCCTGATCCACCACCCTTTCCCGTCCCTGGCGGGGCTGGCCAAGGGCCCCCTTCCTCCTTCGGGGTCTGAAAGACCCTGACAAGGCAAAAGGGCCCTGCCGATGGCGGGGCCCTTTTTTTGACGCCCCCTCCCATCGTTTTTATACTCGCCGGCGGGACGAACCGATACGACAAGGGAGACCGCACCATGAAACTGTTGAAGCAGGCGGTGGCGCTGTCATTTCTCGGCATTCTCCTTGGCGGGTTTCCAGCCTTGGCGCAGGAAACTTGCTACTCGCGGGGCGAACATGCGAAAGGCGAGGTCTGCTTTCCGCTCGGCGACGCCTCCTTCGCCGATCAGGTCGTCTCCCAGGATTTCGGTTCGCAGGAGCCAAGCGCAAATACTCGTGATCCGGGAAAAACCCTCGGGCCACCGGATTACCCCATCCAGGAATCGACCGGCATCGTCCGTTTCCTTTCCCTTGGCTGCAAGGGCTGGCTGACCCTGCGTTTCACGGACAACGCCCTCGTCAACGGCGAGGGTCCGGATCTTCATGTTTTCGAGGTCGGTCAGGGTATGGAGCCGACGTTCGTCTCCATCTCCAAGGACGGCGTCGAGTGGATCGACCTTGGCAAGATTTCTGGCGGCACCGCCGACGTGGATATCGAGGCGTTCGTCAAGCCAGGCGAACGCTTCCACTACGTCCGCCTCACCGACACCGGCAACTGCGGGGGGAACTGGCCGGGCGCCGATATCGACGCGGTCGGCGCCATCGGCGCCGTAAAACTGGGTCGGGAAGGGTCCATCCGGGTCGTCGGGCGGGATGAAACGGCGGGGGCGTCGCAGGTGGAACTCATCCTCGACGCGTCGGGCTCTATGCGGGCAGCGACCGGCGAAGGCGAAAGCCGGATGGCCGCGGCGAAAAGGGTCCTCGCTTCCGTTATCGACGAATTGCCCGCCGAGACCCGCGTAGGCCTTAGAGTCTACGGCCATCGTATTCACCGCGACCGGAAAGAGGAAAGCTGCCGCGACTCAGAACTCACCGCCCCCTTCGCCCCACTGGACAGGACCGCAATGAAGTCGGCCATCGCTTCGGTCAAACCGCAGGGCCAGACCCCCATCGGCCGCTCCCTCACTGCCCTGGCCGAGGATTTCAAAGGCGCGGAAGGATTCAAACTGGTGGTTCTGGTCAGCGACGGGATCGAAACCTGCAACCCGGATTCCGGCGATCCTCTTTATCCGCCCACCGTCATCAAGCGGCTGCGCGATCAGGGGCTGGACCTCCGCGTCAATGTGGTCGGCTTCGAGATCGGCGAGAGCGAAACGCGCGCGTTCCTCAAGAAGGTCGCCGAGGCCTCGGGGGGGCGCTACTTCAGCGCCAGCAGTACGGCCGAACTGAAACAATCGCTCGGGGATGCCCTTAGCGCCCGCTTTTCAATCCGGGACGGAAACGGGGAACGTCTGGCGGAAGGGAGCGTCGGCGATGCCGCGCTTTCGGTTCCCTCGGGCGCCTTCGAAATCACCGTTGAAACAGAGCCGAGGACCATAGTCCAAAACGTGCCGGTGGAGCCTGACATGGAAACCCTGCTTACCCTCACTCGGGGGGGGGCGGGCATCGAAGCGTCGTGGTCGATCGTCGAGAGAACCGGACAGGACAGTTCATCCACAAGTCGATAAATCCGTCTTCATCCCATCAGGCGGACATTACTTTTCAGCCACGAGGATGGCGCGGAAGTCGTTGATGTTGGTCAGGGTCGGACCGGTGACGATCAGGTCGCCCAGCGCCGAAAAGATGCCATAGCCGTCGTTGTCGGCCAGCGAGGCCTTCGGATTCAGACCCAGCCCCGCCGTGCGCGCAATGAAATCGGGCCCGATGAAGGCGCCAGCGTTGTCTTCGGTGCCGTCGATGCCGTCGGTATCGCAGGCCACCGCATAAATCCCCCCTGCCCCGTCCAGCGCGTTAGCCAGCGCCAGCAGGAATTCCGCATTGCGCCCGCCGCGCCCCTTGCCCCGCACCGTCACCGTGGTTTCACCGCCCGAGAGGATAACGCAGGGCGCGGTGAACGGCTGGTTGCGATCACGTACCTGCAGGGCGAGTGCTGCGTGGACCAGCGCCACGTCGCGGGCTTCTCCTTCCATACGGTCGCTGAGGATATGGGCGGTTATACCCTGGACCTCGGCGGCGCGGGCGGCGGCCTCCAGCGATGCCTGCGGCGTGGCGACGATTTTTGTCTCCGCCTTCGACAGGCGCGGGTCGCCCGGCTTCGGCGTTTCTTCGGCGGCACGTTCCAACAATGAAACAACGGCAGGGGGCGGTGTTATGCCGTAACGCGTGATGATTTC
>JAPHTL010000160.1 GCA_026193355.1 Rhodospirillales bacterium | reverse complement strand
GAAGATCGACAGGGCCGAACCACGATGGAACTTGAGCTTGCCTTCCTTCTGAAGGTCGATGTCCTGACTGTCTTTGAGGGTCATTTCATGTCCTCCCCTAGATGGTTTCGCGGACGAACAGCAGGATGACGATCAGCGACAGCACCGCCTTCGCCGTGCCGACGACGCCGCCGATGACGAGCGGCTGGCCGCCCGCCTGCTTCAATGCGCTGATTGTGATCTGCATGCCGAGGCCCGTCAGGCCGAAGGCGAACAGCCAGGTGATCCAGCTTCGGAACTTCTTGATCATCTTCGACGAATGCCAGACCGCCTTGTGGGCGTTCTTCAGGATCTTGGTGCCGTCCTTGGAAAGAACGCCTGAATTGGCCAGCCCGCGGATGGCGATGTCATCATCGATGCTCATCACCTTCTTGTTTTCGATGGTGCGGGCCAGGGCGTCCTTCTGCCCCTGGATCTGGACCTTGTCCGCTTCCGCCATCAGGGCGGCGACCTGTTCGTCTTTCAGAAGCTTCTCCGACTTGACGTTATTGTCGAAGAACTTGCCCTTGTAGTGGTTGGGCGGGGCGAAGATGCCGGTCGATGACAAGGCGAACATCAGGATGAAGCCCAGCACGAAGACCGGGAACTTCTCGAAGACCACGCGGCCGACGTTGACCTGCTGCGCGCCTTCCTCGCGGCGGACGTACCACACGGCCAGCCACAGGACGATGATCGGCAGGAACAGGACGCGGGTGATGTTGAAGATTTCCGCGACCTTCAGGGTCTCGATGCCGTTCGGCTGGTAGGCCAGGGCCGCGCCCGCCACCTGCGCCGAGTTGAGGATGCCGGTACCGGCCCATGCGCCGAACTGAATGTAGCCGAGGCCGAGCAGATGTCCGACCACCGGGAACAGGAACATGCAGCCTACGCCCCAGACCAGGATGGTGCCGATGGTGTAGGCGATTTCATGGGACTTGGCCTGGACCACGGGGGCTGCCGCCACGGTGGCGGAAACGCCGCAGACGCCCATGCCGGCGGAAAGAACGCCGCCCATTGAGTTGGGGATCTTCTTCCGCGTGCCCATCCACAGCACCAGGCCGACCGAACCCAGAACGAAGAAGCCGATCATCACCACCGACAGCTTGCCGAGGTGAACCAGCTCGGCGAGGCTGTAGAGGGTGCCGAGCAGGATGACGCCGGTCTTGAGGCCGAGGCGCGACAGGCGCACGCCGTTCTCCGCCCATTCGGGGATCTTGAAGACGTTGACGACCAGCATGCCAGCCAGGATGCCGATGACGACATAGTTGAGGCCAAGGACCTGGTGCAGGTACTTGGCGCCCATCACCGGCCCCATTCCCTTGCTGAGGACCGCGATAAAGGGTGCGCCGAACCAGCGGACGAGCATAGCGATGAAGAGGATGAAAAGCGCACCGGCGATGGTCGAGCCGTAATAATCGAGGTTGCCTTCCCGGTGTGGCGCGATCATGTGCCACAACCCTGCGACGAGGCCGATGCCGCCGAAGATATAGGGAAGGGAGGTCAGTTCACCCATCATCTTGCCGAGATGCAGGTATTTGACGACCGGCTCCATCAGACCGCTGCTCGCGGCGTAGCCGAGCGCCAGAAGAATAACGCCCATGATCAGGAGCGCCGGATGTTTCCTAGTGTAAACCATGTGCTCGTGTCTCCCCGGGCAATCCGGAAAGAACGGTTGAAATTGGCGCGCGAGAGGGCCCGCACGCTACCCCCGTTCTTTCGGGAATGCATCCAGAATTTGTAAAAAACCTGAAGCGAACGCTGGCTTTTTGTCGTTGATCCCTGAAAGCTCCCGCCCCTTGTCTTGGCGGAACGGAGAGAGCCTTTGGTTCTGCTTCCCTGTTTGGGGTAAGTCGAGAATGATTGCCCCCTTTTCCCGATAGAGCCGCCTGATACGGTACGGCCGATTCCCCAGTATGGATCAATTCTAGATATGAAAAGTCACTCATATCAAGCTATATCAACAATATCATGTTGTTCTAATATTCAATACTACGAAAAATATCATTTAATAGCCGTCTGTCATCAAACTCATTGTTTGGGGTCTGGTTTCCTTTAAGGCTTTCGGAAAAGTCGTTCACTCCCGTATCGTGTTATTGGAAATCGTGTTCGGTTTGACAATTTCGATTGAAACAAATGACTGGTTTGAAACGAGAGCGGAGTGGCGGTCAGATGGTGGTCGACGCCCTGGTTGACTTCGGCGTCGATCGTGTTTTCTGTGTCCCCGGTGAAAGCTATCTTGAGGTTCTCGACGCCCTTTACGATCACGGTAACGCGATACAACTCATCAATGCCCGCCACGAAGGCGGCGCGGCCTTCATGGCCGAGGCCGAGGGAAAGCTGACCGGACGGCCCGGCGTGTGTCTGGTGACCCGCGGGCCGGGCGCGTGCAACGCATCCATCGCCGTGCATACGGCCTTTCAGGATTCGACGCCGATGGTTCTTCTGGTGGGGCAGGTGTCCCGCGACTGGATGGGACGGGAGGCATTCCAGGAAGTCGATTTTCACGCGATGTTCGGGCCGGTTGCCAAGCGGGTGTTGCAGGTCGAACGAACGGAAGAAACCCTCGCAGTCATGGCCCGCGCCTTTGATGAGGCGACTTCGGGCCGTCCCGGACCGGTTGTTGTTGTCCTGCCCGAAGATACCCTTCGCGAACGGGCTGTCGCGTCGCCCATGACGCCTGCCGAAGTGAAAGAATCCGAGCCCGAACCCGGTGATATG
>JAPHTL010000290.1 GCA_026193355.1 Rhodospirillales bacterium | reverse complement strand
CTCCCGCATTGCTGATCCGGCTGGCGAAGGAATGGTCGCCTTCACCGTCGTTTACGAAGATTCAGCCATGCAGGCGGCAACACTTTCAGATGAGCGCCGCGGGAAGGGTAACAGCCTCTCCTTGCTGGATGGCATTCCCGTTTCCATCAAGGATTTGTTCGATGTTGCGGGAGATGTGACCCGGGCAGGATCAGTTGCGCTCAGAGGTTCCGAACCGGCAAAAGCCGATGCCGCCATCGTCGCCCGCCTGCGGGCCGCAGGCGCAATCATCGTCGGTCGAACCAACATGACGGAATTCGCCTTTTCAGGTGTCGGGTTGAACCCCCACTTTGGCACACCACGCAACGCATTCGACCGCGAAACAGGCCGCATCCCGGGCGGCTCGTCTTCCGGGGCGGCTGTTTCAGTTGCCGACGGCATGGCGGCGGCGGCGATTGGAACGGATACCGGCGGTTCCGTGCGCATTCCTTCCGCCCTGAATGGGTTGAGCGGGTTCAAGCCAACGCAGAAGCGCATTCCGCTCGACGGTGTTTTTCCCCTTTCCGCATCACTCGATACGGTCGGCCCACTGGCCCCAACCGTTCACTGCTGCGCCCTTCTGGACGCCGCCATGGCTGGAAAGCCCATATCACCCCCGCGGCCAAGGCCCGTCGCCGGCCTTCGGTTTGCCGTGCCGGAGACCATTCTCCTCGATGACCTTGAAGATGCTGTCGCCATCGCCTTCATGCGCGCCCTGGATACCTTGTCTGATGCAGGCGCGGTGATTGATCGTATTCCCCTTTCCGAACTTGCGGAAATTCCCGCGCTTAACGCAAAGGGCGGCATCATCTGTTACGAAGCCTACAGGCTGCATGAGAGATTGATCGCCGAGAGGGGGGCGCTTTACGACCCCCGCGTTCGCACCCGTATGGAAATAGGCCGGGCGATTTCATCCGACGAATACGAAACATACAAACAACGAAGAGCCGAGATCCGGCAGCGGGTGGCGAAGACGACCGTGTCCTACGATGCCCTTTTGGCCCCCACAACACCGAGCATCGCACCGCCCATTGCTGATCTGGCCTCCGATGAGGGCTACTGGCGCTTCAACGGACGGATGTTACGCAACACGTCGTTGTTCAACTTTCTCGACCGCCCGGCCCTGTCGATCCCCTGCCATGGAAGAAACACACCTCCCGTTGGACTTATGGTTGTCGGCGAAAGCGACGATGACGAGAGCCTTATTTCAGTTGGACTTGGTATCGAGGCGGCCTTGGAAAACGTTTGGCGTTAGGCCTCTTCGGCCTTCGCCTTCTGTTCCGTATTCTCGAATATTCCGTTCATATCCATGCCCGATGGTCGCATACCGGGATCGGCCTGATGGATATGGATATCACGTTGCGGGAAGGGAATTTCAATATCGTTCTCCCGGAACTTTTCCCACACATTGAGCAACACTTCGCTTTTGACGTTCGAAACGCCATTGGACGGATCGGAAATCCAGAAACGGATTTCCAGATCAACCGAACTGTCGCCGAAACCCCGAAGCAGGCATTTCGGTTCCCGCGTTGCGCTCACCCGTTTGACGTCCGAGGCCGCCTCGACACAAAGCGCCATCGCCTTGTGGACGTCGGCCTTGTAGGAAACCCCCACGGGCACCCGAAGGCGCACTAGTTGGTCGGTGAATGACCAGTTCTCCACCCGCTGTGTGATCAGTTCCTCGTTCGGGATCAGGTGCTCGATACCATCACGCGTTACAACCGATACGTAACGCGCGCCCAGAGAACTGATCCAGCCATAGGTCCCGCTGACCGCAATGACATCGCCGGGCTTGATCGATTTGTCGAGCAGCAGGATAACACCGCTCATCAGGTTGGAGACCACCTTCTGGAGACCGAAGCCGATGCCGACGCCGACAGCGCCCGAGAACACCGCAAGAGCCGTGAGGTCAATCCCGACGGTGTTGAGGCCGATCAGAATAGCGACGGCGATAAGAACGATCTTCGTCAACTTGGCGAACAGGACCTGAACGGAGGGAGACAGGTTCGGAACGTGGCGGATACGCTGTTCGACGAGGCGGGAAACCGTCGATGCACCCCAAAGAAGAAGACCCAGAATCAATACGGCCTTGATCACGGTTAGTGCGGATATGCGCTGTACGCCCAGATGAAAGGCAAGGCCGTCAAGCAAGGCCAGCGTCGGATCCAGCAGATTAAGGATGTTCAATGCAGCGACGCTCCACGCCATCACCGAGATCACCTTTGCCCAGGCGGGATTTCGGATAACGGACGACGTCAGCCGGATAATTATCCAGACCGTAATCAGGCTGACCGCAATGGTGATCAGATGGTGCGGCAGCTTTGCGCCGGCAGCGATAACAGTTGCCAGCCAGACAAGTGTCAGCCACAGGAACGGCAGCGTCAGGGGGCCAAGAACGGCGGCGATCTTGTCCACCCGCGTTTCCGTCCACCGCCCATCGGCTAGTGAATGAACCCATTTTGCAAGGGGCTTCGCAACAAGCCGCGCCACAACAAAGGCCAGTATCACGGCAACGGCCTGACCAAGCGTGCCGATGGTCAGAACCTCACCGAACAGCCAGGACTCCGCCGTGCGGAGGAACTCCTCAGCGCTGCTTGGGATAGGGAACATATTCACCCGACAATCCTCCACCGACCACGCGCAATCGTGACGATCAAAGCCTATCAGGAAAAAAGAAACATGGCGATGGCGTCACGCCCGCCCATTTACTGGTTTCCAACGGAAAAGGGGCGACCCAAGGGCCGCCCCTTCCCGATGCAATTCGGTCGAAGGTCAGAAGCTGACCGCTACGCCGACAACGGCGGCCCAGCCATCATTGTTGTTGGCCTGGGCCGTCGTTTCATCGTCGTAATCGACGTGAAGCAGCGTGCCCTTGAGATCAATGCCCGGCCCCATGTTGTAGGAACCCGAGAGCATGATCGAATCGACCTTGTCGTCGTCAGCCGTGGCGATAACGCCTTCGGCCTTCGAATGGAACCAGTTGATGCTGACCCCGTACGGCCCGGTTTCATAGGCAGCGCCAAGGTCGAAGGAATGACCGTCGGACGAGGTCGTCGCCGTGGTGCCTTCCTTGTCTTCGTGCTTGGAATAGCTGCCGCCGACGGTGAAGGCGCCATAGGTGACGGACAGACCGGCCGACCAGTCGCGGGCTTCGGATTCCGTCGCGGCGCCGTTGTTCATCGAACTGTAGCCGAGGCTGGCGGCGACGCTGCCGCCGTCGAAATCACGCGAATAGCCGAGAGAAGCAGAGGTCAAAGAACGCTCGGTGTTCTTGTTGACCGGGCCCTGTTCCGAATCAGTATCGGTATTTGGCTGATAGGACAGGCCGAGGCTGAGCCCCTGGAAGGATGGCGAGTAGTAGTAGACGCCATTTCCGTTTCCGATGTCGCCGGGCTTGGCGAGCGTGTCGGCCTGATCCGTCACATTGGTCGGGCGCGCGATCCAGTTGGAATAATCGCCATCCTGATTGCCAATACCGACTTCCGGCGCGGCGACGTGCATGGCCCCCGCCGCAGGATCGGCCTCACCCATCATCAGGGTGCCGAAGGTATCGCTGCCGATTGTCATGTAGCTGTCGTCGATGTTGCCGCTGCCACTTTTGTTGGCTTCCAGCTCCATGTGCACACCGATGGACAGACCGTTGTCGAGCTTCGTCTCACCAACGAAATGGATTTCCGAGTCGGCCTTCACATCAAAGGAACCGTAATCCGTATTGGCGTTCGGATCATCATTGCTGGCGAAACCGACCCACTCTTCCACAAAGCCGGAAAGGCCGAGCTTGATGGGGTCTGCCGCTTGGGCGGAGGTCGTCGCTACGAGCCCTGCCGCAATCAACCCGGAGGTTGCGAGAAAGATTTTCTTCATTGATTGATAGCCTCTAGCTTTTGAGTTCTCAAATTTCGGTTGGTGAATGGCT
>JAPHTL010000010.1 GCA_026193355.1 Rhodospirillales bacterium | reverse complement strand
TGCAGATGCGGCGCAGGGCATCGGCAAAGGCGCCGCCGCGCCCATCCAGGAGAACGGCATCCGCACGGAACATGCTGTAGGCGTAATGAAAGGCATAAGCGATGGAAAAGCTGCCTCTCAATCCCAGCACATAGACCCGGCGCGAAGAAACCATTGCATCGCAGGCCTCCTGAAAACGCTCCAGCCGGTTGGGTTCAAACACGCCTCTGACATTCTCCATTTCAGCAGTACGGATTTCATCAAGCAGCGCCGGCCCTCCATCACCACCCCTGGCCTGAAGGGTTCTGGCGCGATTGGAATATTCGGCGGTTCTGCCGCGGAGCCTCTGCGCATAGGGGGCGCGAAACTGCTTGTAGCCGTCAAAACCCACCGCCTTGACGAAGCGGACAATGGTCGCCGGTTGCACGCCGGCCATTCCGGCGACGTCACGCAGGGTGTTAAGGCCAACCTCGTCCGGACAATCGAGAACAAACCGCGCGGCCTGCTGCAATTGCGGGCTAAGCCGGGGAAAGGCCTCGACGATCATGTTTCTGGTGGCCGCGTAATCCATCCGATGCAACACCCATATGACGGAGAGATTTTTCCCATATAAAACGGAATTTGCGCCTCTGCAACAAATGTTTTACTTTAGATTTTTCTGATATATTTGTTTCATCGACGGGTTTCGTCGAACCCGGTCCCAAGATTGCCTCAATCGGCCCCGGCGGGTAGGATGGCGCGTTTTTCAGAGCGATCATTCCCCGAGGGACCAGTATTATGGATATCAAAGACCACATCCGCGGCATTCCCGACTTCCCCAAGCCCGGAATTCTTTTCTATGACATTTCCACCCTGCTGGCGCATCCCGACGCCTGGCAGGTGACCATGGGTCGGATGGCGCGGAAAATTGGGCAGTATCAGCCCGACATTCTGGCCGGTGTCGAATCGCGTGGTTTCCTTGTGGCCGCGCCGCTAGCGCTGAAACTCGGGTGCGGATTTACGATGATTCGCAAAAAGGGGAAGCTTCCCGGGGGAACCATCTCGTACGACTACGATCTGGAATACGGCTCCGACACGGTGGAGATTCAGGAAGACGCCCTGCAACCCGGACAGCGCGTCGTCATCCTCGATGACCTGCTGGCGACCGGCGGCACACTGGCCGCGTCCATTGAGCTGTGCAGGAAGGTAGGCGCCGACCCGATCGCCGCAGCCTGCATCATCGAGCTATCGTTCCTCAACGGCCGCAGCAAACTCGACATCCCCTTCGAATCCCTGGCTGCCTACGACGAATAGATTGATCGGGAAAGTTCAGGAAACGACTTCACCGTCGAGTTCATAGCGCCCATCAGGATCTTCGATCTCGACAACCCAGATATCGGGATCGAAATTCACCTGACGTCGAATGTAGTCATCCGCGGCGGCCTCATCCACGGGGCCGCCGCCAGCCCCCCGCAACCAGCCCAGTCGGCCGTCCATGGTCCGGGTTTGGGCGAACACTTCAACCAGCCCCCCTTTGCGTATCAGCTTCATCAACACAACCCCGGCGTCCGCATCGCCCTTGCGGATGATGTAGGCCGGAATGCAGTTGATATCGCAAAGGCGCGTCTGCGATGTCACCCATACTGATGTCTTAAGCCTCGGCGTCATTAAACCCATCCGCATTTCATAGAATGGAGACTACAGGAAGTCGGGAAGGAAGAGGCGATCAAATGCCCCGCATTGGGGCGCAAGGCCAGACAGTACAGTATATAAAATTTTATACGATTTTATTAAAATATTTATCAAATACGTTCTGAAGATAATTCAGTATAGATTTATAATATTACTTATGTCCAGAGGTCAAGCGCATACTTTTTCACGTTTTATTTCAATACTCTTACCGTGCGCACTAAATCATCACGCACGGTAAGAAACCATGGCCGAAGAGACAAACGCCCCCGAAAACCCGCTGACCCTCCCTGCAACGGATCCCGTGCAGACCGAACCACCCCCCGCACCGGATGAGGAGGTGCAGCTTGCCGCCATAGAGGAAGGGTTGCCCGCACCCACCGGAACGCCCGGCAACACGGCAGCGGTCAGCACTGAAGCGGACGGCCAGGAAGAATCCGATGCCGTGAACATCGAGCAGACCCCGATTGATCCTTCAACAGGCGAGGTCAAAACGCTTTCTTCTTCCAGCAGGGTTGGTGGCGACCGTTCCCTCATGGAAAGCGAGTACGAGTACCAGAGCTCGACGACACCGGAAGCCTCTTACAACTGGAGCAGCATTTCCGATTCCTTTTTCGCCCTGGAAGCATCACCTCTGGAATCAACGGCCACCGCTACGGTCGCTTCTCCGACCTTTGAAGAATACGAATCAGAGGCCATTGATGTGGCCGCCTCTGAATCTGTTGCAACAAGCGGAACGGAGAGTGTTGAAACGACCACACCCGAGGTCGCGGAAACGCCAGACCCGGACCAGATCCTGACCGGTGGATTTGCTGCAGATACGCTGACTGGCGGATCGGGGAACGACACAATCAGGGGCGAATTCGGGCGCGATACACTGGACGGTAATGCGGGCGACGACACAATCGACGGCGGCTGGGACATCGACACCCTGAGGGGCGGCGATGGCAACGATATCCTGACGGGCGGCCTCGGCGCATACGCAGATACCCTTGAAGGCGGCGAAGGCGATGACCGCATGGAGGGCGGCGACGGGAACGACATCTATGTCATCGGAACGGCCGACCTTGCAGGGCAGGACACCATCGTCGACACGGCAGGATTCGACACCATTCGCTTCGACGGAATCGATCCTTTCGCCACGATAGAAACAGTGGCGCGCGACGGTGGCGACATGGTTTTCACATTCGAAGCGGGTGGATCGTTGCGGATTTCAGGTTTCTTTTCGGGCAACGCCGTGGAAAAGCTCGAAGGCGGTGGAAACACCTATTCCATTGAGGCCGACCCCGGCGCGGGCATGACCTTCGCTGATTTCATGGCCTCCATCGAGGATAAGATCATCGACGGAACCGCGGGCGCGGATACGCTTTCCGGAGCCAACGGCAACGACCTGATCAAGGGCTTCGCCGGCGACGACGCGATCGACGGGGGGGCTGGAAGCGATACCCTGTATGGCGGAGACGGCATCGACACGATCCGTGGCGGCGCAGGGATCGACACCCTGTATGGCGAAAACGGCAACGACACGCTGGACGGCGGCGACGATGCCGACACTCTGGACGGCGGATGGGGCAACGATGTCCTTCACGGCGACGGCGGCGACGACACGCTGAAAGGCAATTTCGACAAGGACACGCTCTACGGCGGTGATGGCAATGACTCGCTTTACGGCGACTTCGGCGCGGACACCCTGAACGGCGATGCTGGCGACGACATGCTGGACGGCGGCTGGGATGCCGACATCCTCAAGGGCGGCGACGGCAACGACACGCTGAAGGGAGGGCTTGGAACCTTTGGCGACACGCTGGAAGGCGGGGCGGGAAGCGACAGCCTTCAGGGTGGCGATGGCGACGACCTGTACATCTTCGGTGACGACGCCCTTGCCGACGACGACGTCATCACCGACAGCGCCGGGTTCGACACCATCCGCTTCGACGGCGTTGATCCAATGACCGCCGTCAGCAACGTCCTGCGCGACGGAAACGACCTGATCTTCGAATATCAGGCAGGCGGCTCGTTGCGCATGACAGGATTCTATCCCGACATCACGATCGAAAAGATGGAGTTCGGCGGCAATATCTATTCACTGAACGGCGACCCTGGCGCAGGCATGACCTTCGCTGATTTCATGGCCTCCATCGATGATCAAATACTCGAAGGAACAACCGGGATTGATTCCCTGACCGGCGGCATCGGCGATGACCTGATCAAGGGATTCGCCGGCGACGACACGCTGGACGGCGCGGACGGGAACGACACCATCTACGGCGGTGACGGGCTTGACGCCATCAACGGCGGCATCGGGGCGGACACCCTCCTTGGCGAGAACGGCGACGACACAATCCACGGCGGGGAAGGCGATGATTCAATCAATGGCGGCTGGAGCAACGACACACTTTATGGCGATGCCGGCAACGATACGATCCGTGGCGACTTCCACAACGACATCCTGTATGGCGGCGACGGCGACGACATACTTTACGGCGA
>JAPHTL010000286.1 GCA_026193355.1 Rhodospirillales bacterium | reverse complement strand
TCGACAAAGGGCCGGTCAAGGACATCAGTTGGTGGACCCCTTCAGGTCGTGAGATGACCGAGGCAGACTGGCGCGATCCCGTCGCGCGGTGCCTCGGATTCCACATCGGCAATTGCGAAGACGGTGACGGTGACAGCCAACGAAACCTGATGGTGCTGATGAATGCCGGTGACGATTCGGTCGCCTTTGAGCTGCCGCCAAAGGACTATGGCGAAAACTGGCGACGGGTGATTGACACCTGTTATCGAGTAACGGATACCCCCGGTCAAACGATCGAGGCAGAAATGGTTTTCGATCTCGGGGCGCATTCCATGGTTTTGCTTCAGGGCAGGGTGACGAAGCGCCGGGGGGCGACCCATGGATGATGATACGCTCCTCTCCCGTCTTGCCGAACGGGCCGGAATCGAGTCCGCCTACTGGGATGTCTATGGCGGACACCACAAAACGTCTGACGACACCCGGCGGAAATTCCTTTCCGCCATGGGTTACTCGATCGATGACGACGATGCCATTCTGGCCAGCCTGAACGAAATCGAGGAACGGCCGTGGCGGCGCATGCTGGAGCCGGTGACGGTTCTTCGAACCACCGGCGGAGCGCCAGACTGCGTTCTTGATCCCAAAATACTGGTGGTCTTGCCTGAGGAACAGGCCGACGGCGAACTGGGCTGGTCTATCGATCTGGAGGACGGGCAACGGCTGGATGGTCGCATGGACATCTGCGACCTTTCCGTGGTGGAAAAACGCTCCATCAACAATGTTCCGCGCATCCGCCTGGCCACCCCCCTGCCCGAAAACCTTTCCCAGGGCTACCACCGTATAAGCATGCGCCACGGTCAATCCGTACAGGAAGGCGCGTTGATCATCGCCCCGCCATCGGCGTACCGCCCCGGATGGTTATCCGACAGTCACAAAAAGGTCTGGGGAATTGCCTGCCAGCTCTACGCGCTGCGCTCGCCGTCCAACTGGGGCATGGGGGATTTCAGCGACCTCTCCGCCCTTTGCGAGAAAACAGCCCATCACGGAGGCGGCGTGGTTGGCCTGCCGCCGTTGCACAGCCTGTTCCCAACACGCCCCGAACACGTCAGCCCCTATTCCCCGTCCAGCCGCCTGTCGATCAATCCACTTTATATAGACGTCACAGCCATCCCGGACTACGCGGAATGCCCCGAAGCGCAAAGGATCGTTGGGGATGCCGACTTCGCCGCGCGTATCGAAGCAGCACGCCAGACAAACGTGATCGCCTTCGCCGAGGTTTCCGCCCTGAAACGCCAGATATGCGATGTGCTGTTCACGCATTTCGAGAAGGCGAACCCACCGGGCGGATCAAGTCCTCGGCGCATGGATTATGAACGTTTCGCCACCGAAGATCGCGATCGGAAAAACCGACTCGCGCTGTTCAGCGCCCTTCAGGAGCATTTCGCCCCGCTTTCCGTCGAACAATGGCCAGCCGCCTACCGCGACCCCGGATCGACGGAAGCGGCTGATTTCGCCATCAAGCACGAAAGGCACGTGCGCTTTCACCTCTATCTTCAGTGGGAGGCCGAACGGCAGTTGGCGGCGGCGGCGAATACCTGCGTCAGGGCCGGCATGGCCATTGGCCTTTATCGCGATCTTGCCGTCGGCGTGGCGCCCGATGGCGCGGACGCCTGGACAACCCCCGAAGCCTTTGTCACTGATGTGCGGTTCGGCGCGCCACCCGACCCTTTGGGGCCCGTCGGGCAGAACTGGGGCATGCCTCCCTTCGATCCGAATCAACTTTACGAGAAAGCCTACGGGCCATACGTGGACATGTTGCGCGCAAACATGCGACATGCCGGGGCCGTCCGCATCGACCATGTGATGTGGCTTCAGCACATGTTCTGGATACCGCTTGGCGGGGATGGACGCGACGGCGCATATGTGCGCTACCCACTTGACGACCTTCTTGCCATTTTGGCGCTGGAAAGCCGGCGAAACCGGTGCCTTGTCGTCGGCGAGGCCCTGGGAACGGTGCCTGAGGGCTTTCGCGAACGCCTTGCCGCGGAAGGCATCCTGTCCTATTGCCTGATGCAGTTCGAACGTCATCCGGACGGATTGTATAAACGGCCCGACACATACCCCGTCCTTGCGCTGGCGACGCCAGCATCGCACGACTTGCCGACCCTTGCCGGGTTCTGGCGTGAAGCGGACATCCAGATTCATCGGGAAATCGGTCTGATCACGTCGGACGGCGATGCCGCCGACAGGCGGGCGGCCCGCGCCCACGAACGCGACCTCTTGATTGCGTCACTGGTCGACCAGAGACTCCTCCCCCCCGACTTCCCGAACGCCGCCGATATCGGCGACGGGGAAATGAAGACGCTGATTGCGGCCGTTCACAGCTTTCTGGCCCGTTCTCCCGCAGCCATGATGGTCGTGAATCTGGAGGATATCCTTTCCTCCACCACGCAGGTCAACATGCCGGGAACCATCGACGAATACCCGAACTGGCGTCAAAAATTGCCGGTCGACCTGGATCGGATCCTCGATGCGAAATCCTTCGCCGCGGCCGCCGGGCGCATTCGCGCGGAACGCGAGAGGGCTACGGCTTGAGCGGCTTTACTTCCCATATTTTCGAAGCGTAGTCGTGGATCGATCGATCCGCTGAAAAACCGCCCATGCTTGCGACATTATGGATCGACATGCGGGTCCAGGAATCCTGATCCTTGTAGGCGACATCCACCCTGCCCTGAGCGGCGATATAGGATTCGTAATCCGCAAGGACCATGAAATGGTCGCCGCCATGCAGCAGGGAGTCGAAGATGCTGCTGTAGCGCCCCCTGTCCCCCGGCGAGAAATGCCCCTCGCCGATCATGTCGAGGGCGCGCTTCAGTTCCGGGTTCCCGTTGTAATAGGAAAAGGGATAGTAGCCGTCATTGCGCAACGTCTGAACTTCATTGGCCAGCAAGCCGAAGATGAAGATGTTCTCTTCGCCTACCGCGTCCTTGATTTCGATGTTTGCGCCGTCAAGCGTTCCGATGGTCAACGCGCCGTTGAGGGCAAGCTTCATGTTGCCGGTTCCGGATGCCTCCATGCCCGCCGTAGAGATCTGTTCAGACAAATCACTTCCCGGGATGATGACCTGCGCCAGCGAAACACGGTAATCGGGGATGAATACGACCTTCAGCCGGTCGCCCACCAGAGGATCATTGTTGATCACGGTGGCGAGGTCATTGATCAGGTGAATGACCTTCTTCGCCATGTAGTAGCTGGGCGCCGCCTTGCCCGCGAAGATGACCACGCGCGGAACGCCATCCCATTCGCCGTCACGAATGCGGTTATAGCACGTCACAACATGCAGGACGTTCAGCAGCTGGCGCTTGTATTCGTGGATACGCTTGATCTGGACGTCAAACATCGCCGTCGGATCAAGCCGCAGCCCCATGCACGCCTCGATCATCTTGCTGAGCCGTTCCTTGTTGGCCTTCTTGATGTCGGAAAACCGTTTGCGGAAGTCGGCGTCCTCAACGTAATCGGCAAGATGGGACAACTGCGTCAATTCGATGGGCCACCCACTTCCCAGTTTCTCGGTGATCAGTCCAGCAAGGGCCGGGTTCGATTGCAGGAGCCACCGCCGTGGGGTGATGCCATTCGTGATGTTGACGAACTTGCCGGGATACATCGCATCGAAATCCGGAAAGACGCGACCACGAAGCAATTCCGTATGCAATGCGGCAACGCCGTTGACCCGATAACTGCCGACAATCGCCAGATGCGCCATGCGGATCGAATGGTCGTAGTCATTGACGAGGGACAGGTTGCGAATCTTGTCGGCATCGCCGTCGAATGCCTTCTCGACGGTTTTCAGGAATTCGGCGTTGATCCTGTAGATGATCTGGAGGTGGCGCGGCAGCAACCGCTCGATCATGCTGGCGGGCCAGCGCTCCAGGGCCTCGGGCAACAGGGTATGGTTGGTGTAGGCGAAGGTGCGGCGCGTCATATCCCACGCCGTCGCCCAGTCATAGCCGTGCTCGTCGACCAGCAGACGCATCATTTCCACGATACCCAGCGTCGGGTGGGTATCATTGAGCTGAATGACCACTTTTTCCGGCAACTGGTCAAGATTGTCGTGCCGCCGCAGGAAGCGCGCAAAAATATCCTGCAACGAGGCGCTGACGAAGAAGTACTCCTGCTTCAGGCGCAGTTCCTGACCGGTCAGGGTTGAGTCGTCCGGATAGAGGATTTTCGACAGGGTTTCCGAAGACGTCTTGTCCTCGACGGATTTGATGTAGTCCCCCTGATTGAAGTGTCGAAGATCGAAATCGTCGGTCGCCCGTGCGGTCCAAAGCCGCAGGTTTGTCACATTGCCATTCTGATAACCCGATACCGGCATGTCGTAAGCCATGGCGATAACGTTTTCCGCGCCGACCCACTTACTGGTTTCACCGCCCCTTGCATCCACAACCGTCTCCAGCCGACCGTAGAATCCGACGGGATAGACGGTGTCGGGACGGCGGAACTCCCATGGGTTGCCCTGACGCAACCAGTTGTCTGGATGCTCCACCTGCTGGCCATTCTCGATGCTCTGGGAAAAAAGGCCAAAGTCGTAGCGAATGCCATAGCCAAACCCCGGATAGCCATGGGCGGCCATTGAATCAAGAAAGCACGCAGCAAGCCTGCCAAGCCCCCCATTTCCCAGTGCGGGATCATGTTCAATGGTTTCCAGTTCGTCCAGATCCTGGCCCAGCGCATCAAGCGCCTCGCGGGTGACATTGAGCAAATCCAGATCAAGCAAGGTCTTGATCAGGCTGCGTCCCGGCAGGAACTCCATCGACAGATAGTAAACGCGCCTCGAATCTTCGATGAACTGCGTACGGGTGTTCTTGATGTAAAGCTGGCTGAGCAACCCGCGCAGCATGAACCCAAGCGCATAGAACCAATCCTGCTTGGTCGCGAAGGCGGGGTCCTTGCCGACCGACTGGGCGATCATTGAAATAAGGGCTTCTTTCATGGATTCGACGTTCGACAGCCTGGAGATGTAATTGTCTCCAAGAACGTTATCGGTCATGTCCATCATGAACTGGGGAGTCGTGGATTGGGGTGTCATCAGGGGCTTTCGTGTCTGGTTTGAACGAGTGTCGTATACAGCTCTTTATAAGACTGCGCAGCCATTTCCCACCCGGAATTCCTGCTCATGGCCCTTGCTTGAGTTTCTTTCCAGGCTTTCTTGTCATCGTAAAGCTTCAGGGCGCGAAACGCCGCCGCCGCCACAGCCGTGGATTCGGGCTTGTTGAAAACAAAACCTGTCCCCCGACCGCCCCCGACATCCTCCACCGTATCCGCCAGCCCACCAGTGTGATGGACCAGGGGAAGGGTTCCATAACGCAGGGCATACATCTGGGTCAGGCCGCAGGGTTCGAATCTGGACGGCATCATGAAGATATCCGCACCCGCGATTATGCGATGCGCCAGACTCTCATCATACCCGATGGAAACGCTGACCCCGGGCGACGACACGGCCAACTTGCGCAGGGCGTCTTCCCAGACCTTGTCACCGCTTCCCAGGATCGCCACCTGCGCGCCGCGCGCGACCAGTTTTGGCGCAACCTCAACCACAAAGTCGATGCCCTTCTGGCTGGTCAGGCGGCTGACCATGCCGAACAACGGCGCGCCGGGATCTTCGGGCAGCCCCATTTCGCGTTGAAGCAGGGCCTTGGCCGTCGTTTTGCCAGCCAGCCGCGTGGCGCTGTAGGGCTTTGGAATCCTGGAATCTTTCTCCGGGTTCCAGTCGTCCGTATCAATTCCATTAAGCACCCCGGTCAATGCACCTGCCCGCAAACGCAAAAGGCCTTCCATGCCACATCCATATTCCGATGTCTGGATTTCTCGGGCATAGGTCGGGCTGACGGTGGTCAGTGCGTCGCTGTAGAACAGGCCTGCCTTGAGAAAGGAAACCTGCCCGTGAAATTCCAGCCCTTCAATGGAATAGGATTCGGGCGGCAATCCCAGTTCACCCAGAACCGTGGCCGGGAATAGCCCCTGATACTGCAAATTGTGCACGGTGAACACGGTGCGTGCGCGCCGCCCGCCCCAATAGTGCAGGTAGGCCGGGATCAACCCCGTCTGCCAATCGTTGGCATGCACGACATCGGGGGTCCACCCGCTTGCATTCCCCGGCATGGAAAGCATGGCCGCGGCGCGCGACAACATCGCAAAACGCAAATGATTATCCGGCCAGTCCCGGCCATCCGGCCCCACATACGGGTTGCCCGGACGATCGAACAGCGCCGGGCAATCGACCAGCCACACGGGAACGCCGCTGCCCGGCATGCGCGCCTCGATCAGCCGCGCTTCGCCAGCCCCCAGTGGATCGCCAAGGCCGGGGCCGTCGCGTTTGCCTTCCACCGCATTCAGTGCCTGGGGATAGGCCGGCATGATAATCCGGACATCGTCATCCCCCTTCGCCAAGGCCGTCGGCAAGGCGCCGGCGACATCACCCAGACCGCCCGTCTTCAACAACGGATATGCTTCGGATGTGGCAAACAGGATCTTCATGTCTTTTTGTCTTCTACCTGCTCTCTGGGCGCAAAATCGGGAATCCGCCCTTCATGGGCGCGCATCCTAGAGAGTTTCCAAGGGTTTTCCATTATTAGCTGATTTTAATGTAGAATCAGTGGTGTATTATAGAGGCATAATATATCCGATGGGCGAAAAGCCGAAAGAGGCCACCATGGAACGCGAAAACATTGACCTCAACAGAGCACTGAAAAGGACCCTTGCGCTCGTGCTTGCCGGGGGGCGCGGTTCGCGCCTGATGCAGTTGACGGAAAGCCAGTCCAAGCCCGCGGTGCCGTTCGCCGGAAAGTTCCGCATCATCGATTTTCCCCTTTCGAACTGCATCAACTCCGGCATTCGCCGGGTGGGCGTGGCGACCCAGTACAAGGCGCACACCCTGATCCAGCACATCCAGAGCGGCTGGGGGTTTTTCCGCGCCGAGTTGCACGAGTTCGTCGAGGTATGGCCAGCCCAGCAGCAGACCGACGACGAAAGCTGGTACAGCGGAACCGCCGATGCGGTTTACCAGAACATCAACATCATCAAGGGCCATGCACCGGAATACGTGTTGATCCTGGCCGGCGATCATGTCTACAAGCAGGATTACAGCCGCCTGATCACCCACCACATAAAAAGCGGCGCCGATGTCACCGTATCGTGCATCGAGGTTCCACGCACCGATGCAACGGGGTTTGGCGTCGTGGACGCGGATGCGGAAGGCAACATTCTAGGTTTCCTTGAAAAACCCGATGATCCCCCCTGTATTCCCGGCAGGCCGGACACGTCGTTCGCCAGCATGGGCATATACGTTTTCAATGCCGATTTCCTGTACGAACAATTGCTTCGCGACCAGCAACTGGACGGGTCCACCCACGACTTCGGGAAGGACATCATTCCGTATCTGGTCGGGCGCTGCAAATTGATGGCGCACCGTTTTTCCGACAGTTGCGTGATTTCCGAGGGGCAGTCCGGTGCGTATTGGCGTGATGTGGGAACCCTCGACGCCTATTGGGAGGCCAACCTCGACCTGACCCATGTGACGCCGGCGTTGGATCTTTATGACAGCGACTGGCCGATCTGGACCTATCAGGTCCAGCGGCCCGCCGCGAAGTTCGTGTTCGATGAAGGCGATCGCCGCGGAACGGCCATCGATTCACTCGTCTCGGCGGGTTGCGTCGTATCGGGCGGACTTGTCCGGCGGTCGCTGCTGTTTTCGAACGTACGGGTGAACTCCTACGCCGAGGTCGTGGATTCCGTCATCCTTCCCGATTGCAATATCGGCCGAAACGCGCGCCTCAAGAAGGCGGTATTGGCGAAAAACTGCCGCATCCCCCCGGGCACGGTCATCGGCGAAGATGCGAAGGAAGATGCGCGGCGTTTTTATCGCTCCAAGGGAGGCGTCACGCTGGTGACCCCGGCTATGCTGGCGAGACTGCCGCAGGAGCAATAACCACCCCGCCGCCGCCATACCGTCAGGTGATCACGGTTGGCGCGTCGCGTCCGGTGTGCTTGCGAATCTGGGCAACTTCCCCGGCGATGGCGATCAGGTCCGAAAGCGTTTCCTGCGTATCCTGATCGTGACGCGCTGGATCAGGTTCATAGCATTCAAGGTAAACGCGCAAGGTTGCTCCCTTCGTGCCGGTTCCCGACAGCCTGAAGACGATGCGCGCGCCGTCCTCGAACATCACGCGCACCCCCTGTTTCGCACTGATCGACCCATCGACCGGATCGGCGTAGCTGAAATCGTCTGCCGTACGCACCCGGCGGTGACCAAAGGTTCGCCCCACCAGTGAACCCAGAGAGCCGCGCAGGTTGTCGACAAGGACAGTTGCCGCCGTCAGGTCGATTTCCTCGTAGTCGTGCCGGGAGTAATAGTTGCGCCCGTAGCGCCGCCAATGGTCGCGCAGGATCTCTTCCACCGACTGTTCGCGCACGGCCATGATGTTGAGCCACATCAGAACGGCCCATAAACCATCCTTTTCGCGGACATGGTCCGAGCCGGTCCCGAAGCTTTCCTCGCCGCACAGCGTCACCCGCCCGCTGTCCATCAGGTTTCCAAAAAATTTCCATCCGGTCGGCGTCTCGTAGCAGGGAACGCCTATGCCCTCGGCCACACGATCGGAGGCCATGCTCGTCGGCATGGATCGCGCGATGCCGGCAATTCCCGAGGCATAGCCCGGAATCAGACTGGCGTTGGCGGCAAGAACGGCGAGGCTGTCGCTGGGGGTAACGAAAAAACGGTTGCCGAGGATCATGTTGCGATCCCCGTCTCCATCGGATGCCGCGCCGATATCCGGGGCGTCTTCCCCGTACATGATTTCCAGCAATCGCCCGGCATGAGCCAGATTGGGGTCTGGGTGTCCCCCGCCGAAATCGGGAAGGGGCGTACAATTGATCAGGGCTTCGTCCGGCGCGCCCAGACGCTTGCCAAGAATGTCGCGCGCATAGGGGCCGTTCACCGCATGCATGGCGTCGAAGCAGACGCGCAGCTTGCCACCGCGGATCACGGCTGAAATCCTGTCGAAATCGAACAGGCT
>JAPHTL010000248.1 GCA_026193355.1 Rhodospirillales bacterium | reverse complement strand
GTCGTCACAACCCGGCTTACGGTCCGCCCGTCCGGCGCGATGATGCAAAGCCCCCCCAGAACACGATGGCTACGTCCCGACAACAGGCCCAGGAACCGTCGCGCTTCATCCGGGCTTTCGGCCTTGGGCAGTATCCGTCGCCCGCAGGCCACCACGGTATCGGCGGCAAGGATGAAGACGCCAGGGTGGTTGGTCGCCACGGCCCGCGCCTTGGCTTCGGCAAGGCGGGCCGCATGGGCGCGCGGCAGTTCGCGCGGCAGTGGCGTTTCATCCAGATGGGCAGGGGCGATGACGTCGGGAACCAGCCCAACCTGCGCCAGAAGCTCTTTCCTGCGCGGCGAGGCCGAGGCGAGGACCAGTGGCGCACGTCCCGGCATCACTTCGTTTGGGGTGGTTGGGGACATGAACAGGCCTTCGCTTATTTGAATTGGAAGGTGAAACGGCGCTTTCGCCCCAGGGATTGATGCGACGGCGAATAAAAACGCCGATGGTGACGGCAGGTCAAGGGCTTTCCGCCCGACCGCCCATCGGGCGCATCAGACGCCTGATCCCACGTAGGCGAGCGGGAAGCGCGCTTTTATTTTTTCGAAAAGATGATCGCGGACCTCACGATAGGCTTGCAACCGCACATCCCGGCTGCCTTCAACGACGGAAGGTTCAAACGTTGGCCAGAATTCGACGTCACAGGCCATGTGGCGGGTCATTTCGACGGCCGAATGCTGGGCCTCCGGCGAGAGCGAGACGATCAGGTCAAAATAGGCGTCATCCAGATCGGAGAACGTCTTCGCCTTGTGGCCCGATATGTCGATGCCGATCTCCTCCATTACCGCCACGGCGAAAACGTCCACTTCGTCCGTGTGCACTCCTGCGGAATCGACATAGATGCGATTGCCGTGCAGATACTTGAGGATCCCTTCCGCCATGGGTGAGCGGATGGCGTTCATGGAACAGGCGAAAAGGACGGCTGAAGGCAGGTCCGCCATCGCCTCATCCCTTCGCGTGCAGGACGCAGACAAGGGTGAACAGTCGTCGCGCCGTGTCGTTGTCGACCTCGACCTTTTCTTCCAGCAGGCTGCGCAGGCGCTCGGCTCCTTCGTTGTGCAGGCCGCGCCGCCCCATGTCGATCGCCTCGATCTGCGAGCGGGTTTTCGTCTTGATCGCTTCGAAGTAGGACCCGCAGATCGTGAAATAGTCGCGGATGATGGTCTTGAAGGAAATGACGGGCAGGGTGAACTTGGTCAGCGGCTCTTCGGCCATGTTGCGGACATCGAAAACAAGGCGGTTGTCGAGGATGCCGATATGCAGGCTGTAGGGACCGTCAAAATCACCCGCCGGGCTGAACCGGTTGTCTTCCAGAAGGTCGTAGATGGCGACGGCACGCTCGTGTTCGATCTCGGCATTACGCCGCAGCACACCCTTTTCATCAAGAACGACGTTGACGATTTTCTGGTTGTCGCTCACGGCTCAAACCCGTTCCGGCGCACCGGTTCAGTCCCGCCCGGTGCGGTCAAGACGCACCGCCACCGACATGGCGTGGGCGTCGAGACGTTCGGCCTTGCCCAACGTCACGGCCGCCTGTCCAATCCTGTCGAGTGATTCGGCAGTGCAGCCAAGAAAGGTTGTGCGCTTCATGAAGTCGTGCACACCAAGACCTGAGGAGAAGCGTGCGCTGCGCGCCGTCGGCAGGACGTGGTTGGGCCCGCCCAGATAATCGCCGATGGCTTCGGGGGTGAAACGGCCGAGGAAGATAGAGCCGGCATTGCGGACCTTGTCGGCAAGCGCATCGGGATCGGCGACGGCCAGCTCCAGGTGTTCGGGCGCGATGCGATCAATGAGCGGCACGGCGGCGTTGAGGTCAGGGACCGTGATGATGGCCCCGTGGTTCTGCCAACTCGGCCCCGCGATGTTCGCCCTGGGCAGCCTGTTCAGGAGGGCAATGACAGCCTGCTCGACCCGCGCGGCGAAGTCCGCGTCATCGGTGATCAGGATCGATTGGGCTGCGGTGTCGTGCTCGGCCTGACTCATCAGGTCGGCGGCGATCCAGTTCGGGTCGTTGTCGCCGTCGGCAACGACCAGAATCTCCGAAGGGCCGGCGATCATATCGATCCCCACCGTTCCGAAAACCTGACGCTTGGCTTCCGCAACATAGGCGTTGCCGGGGCCGACGATCTTGTCCACCGGGGCGATGGTCGCCGTGCCATAGGCCAGCGCGCCAACGGCCTGCGCCCCGCCGATGCGATAGATCTCG
>JAPHTL010000134.1 GCA_026193355.1 Rhodospirillales bacterium | reverse complement strand
CGTTCCTCGGCCCGCTCAGACGTGGCGACAAGTTCATCTGAATTGTTTTTCAGGGTATCGGCAACCTGGGCCAGAAGGGTTGCAGAACGTTCCGAAACCGTCGACATCTCCCGCGACTGCGATCGCATGGCTTCAGCCACCCGCGCGATATCGTTGAGGGCAGCCCTCTTCGCCTCTTCGAGGCCTTCCGTGTTATCAAGCAGCATTTTCATTGCTGTCCCCAGGTCGAGAACAGCCGTATCCGATGCCTCGGCCAGTTCAAGCGATCTGCGGTGCAGGACATCGCTGGCCTCACGCAGACGCGACGATGCCAATGCCGATGCCTTGTTAAGCGCCTCGGCGTTGGAAAGCATCACCCGCCCGGCGCCATCAACGGAGGAAACCGCCCGCTTCCCGGCATCCTCGAGAACCCCCGTCTTTTCCGTCATTTCTGAGGAAACCGCTGCGATTTCGTCGCTCGCAACATGGGCAGCCTGCTTCAGGTTTTCGGTCTCGGTCGCCAGTATTTCATTTTGCCGCTGCAAGCTTGACGATGCGCCCTGTGAAGCATCGGCAATGGCCCCCAATCGGCCACGGAGGATATCGCCAAGATCGCTCGCCCGCCTGGTTGCATCTTCAACGATCCCCAGATCGCGTTGCAGCGAAGCGGAAACGGCATCAATTCCGCTGACGCCAACATCCGACGCCTCTCCGATCTGCATTGCGCCGCGGCGCAATGCCTCCAGACCGACGCCGATACGTTCCACTGCGGCGGCGGCGGCGGTGTTCAGTTGTTCCGATCCGCCATCAAGATCCACTCCGGCGCCCCGGATAACGGAACTGGCCTGCTCGGCGGCATCAGCCAAACGTCGAGCATGGGCCGCCAGCATCTCACCAGCCGCCGACATCTTTTCAACGCTGGCATCGCCAGCCTTGTCGATGTCGCCGGTGCGCGCCCGAATCGCCGCACCGGCATTTTCCACGGCCTCAAGCACGCGGCCGGACACCTCATTCAGGCCGAACGAGATATCCGCCAATGAACGACCGACCGCCTCGGTCCGTCCGGAAGCACGTTCGGCGCTGTCATAAAGCGTTTGGGATTGTCCGTCGAAAATATCGCCGATCGCACGGACCCTCTCCATCGCCCTGTCCGCAGTTGCGGCCAGATCCCGGGAGGATTCAGACAACCCGGCATTGGTCTGCCGTACGCTGTCGGACACATGATCGGCGGTACGATGAAGGGCGCCTGCCTGCCGCCCAAGGGAGATTTCGATCTCCTCGGCCTGTTCTGTAACCAGCTTTGCGACATTCGTAAGGTCCGCGACCTGCCGGTTCAGCACGTCAGCCATCTGATCGGTCTGCCGCGCCGCCGTTTCGGTGCGGCGGCTTAGATCCAGGGCATGGCCATGCATCATTTCAGCACTCTCACGCACCCTCTCGGTGACGGTCTTCGTCGCATCCAGCAACCCCTGTGACCGTTCATCAAGAATTCCGCCGACCGATTCGACGCTGGACATGGCTTCCGCCGATGCGATCCGGATCCCTTCCGTTCCATCGACCAGCAGCGTTGCCGCCTTTTCCGCACGTTCCGCCACATCGCCCGATACCTGCATCAGTTCCTGGCCTCGCCGTTGCAGAACGTCGGCGATGGATTCCGTGCGCGCGGAGGCCTTTTCTGACACCGTGATCAGGTCGTGGGACTGGTGATGGAGAACGTTTCCGGCCTCGCGCGCGCGCGCGATCGCGCGATCCGACGCCGAGACCAGGTCTTCGGCCTGACGGCGCAGCGTATCGCCAGCCGCCATTGCCTTGAGGTCCGCGTCCTCTGCAATGTTGGCGAGTTCGAGCGCACGTTTGCGAATCATTTCATCGACCCGCACAGCGCGCGCTGCCGCCTCTTCGGATGCGCGGGTCAGGTCGTGGGCCTGTCCACGGAGGGATTCCGTGATTTCGCGAACACGCCTTTCCGAACGTGCGGAAGGATAAACCATCCTCGCCAGATACCAGCGCAACGCCTGGGTTTCATGATGCAGAAGACGGCCGCGCTCAAGGTAGGAAAGCACCATCCAAAGAAGAGCCAACGGCGTAACCGCACCGGCGGCAAGCCCGCCGATTTCATGCACCATCAGCGTCGGCAGCGTGCTCCAGCCAAGGTAAAGTTCAATGTAGTAGGCGCAAGCGCCAAGCCAGAGTGCGCTGACACCCCAACCGAGGACGGAAAGGACCCTCCATCTGGCGTAAAGAGGCGGCAGCCACGTTTCTTCGCCGATTATCGACGAACCATCGATATCGCCCAAAGCCTCCTTTTCAACTGCCTCGGCGCGCGCCGCCGCTTCGGTTTCTTCCGTTCCCGCCCGGAAGGCCACCTGAATAGCGCGCGAATCCGCCGCAGTCTTGTCGTTACCGCCTTCGGCCATTTCCTGCCTCATGTTTGTGTAGAAGCGGTTGATAATACCACTGAATCCAATCCGCGCCCAACAGACGTTTGCACAAGGCACCCGACGCTTCACCCTTACGTTTCACGGCTTTATTTGATATATTTTTCCTCTGACACAGGGTGGCGTGACGCCCGACGCTTCGGGGGCTGCCATCCGATGCATAAAAAAAGAAGAACAATGACCAAGAGGAGTTACTGGCCATGGCGGGTATGGACCTGTCGGATGTCAAGTTTCTGATCGTCGATGACAACGCCTTCATGCGTGTTCTTATCCGCCGAATCCTTAACGCGTGCGGTTGCCGCGAGATCGAGGAAGCCGGTGACGGCGCAGAGGCGTTTACGGTCATGCAGTCGTTCAAGCCCGATGTCATCATCACCGATTACAATATGCAGCCCCTGGACGGTCTGGACTTCATTCGCCTTGTCCGGACTGCAAAGGACAGCCCCAACCAGTTCATCCCCGTAATCCTGATTACCGCCTATGCAGAGAACTTCCGCATCAAGGCGGCGCGTGATGCCGGGGTGACGGAGATTCTGGTCAAACCCGTTTCCGCCAAGGCCCTTTTCGAACGACTGGAAGCCATTTTCCATCGCCCGCGCCCCTTCGTTAAAGCCCATGGATATTTCGGTCCCGACAGGCGCAGGCGGATGAAGGCTGCTTTTATGGGACACGACCGCCGTGAGTTCGAACCTGTTTCCCACCCAGCCTGACCGTTACTACGACCCTGCAAGTTTCCAGAGGAACGGTTTCTCATCACCGATGCAGGTTGTAGACTTTCCCCCGGATCGTCAGGATTCAGATATGTAGGGGAATGGATTACTTGACCTTCGGTCTTGAGGCGCGCGGCTATCAATCCTCGTCTCTGTATCGGTTTCTGTCCGGCGCAGCGTGGCGGCGGATTGTGCTGTGCTCCGCCATGGCCACTTCCCTGATGTCCCTGGCGTTCCCAACCCACGCCGAAAAGCCAAACCCCTTTGATCCGGAT